>JAAXJP010000489.1 GCA_012269805.1 Rubrivirga sp. | reverse complement strand
CCCCCGTCTACCGCCACGCCGTCAACACGGGCTCGGTCGGCAAGCCGAAGGACGGCGACCCGCGGGCGGGCTACGCGCTCCTCACCCTCGATGCCGAGCGGCCGAAGAGCGATCCCACGTACTGCCAGGTCGAGTTCGTCCGGGTCGCGTACGACGTGGAGCAGGCGGCCGGCGCCGTCGAGGCGAGCCCCCTCCCGGATGCGTTCGCTCAGATGCTCCGCGAGGCTTGAGCCACTCCGCGCCCGGGATCTGAGGCGCGATTTCTTTCGACCCATGCCGATTCGCGAGCCCGTCGCCTTCCGCGGTGTCGAGGGCGCGGAGCGTGTCCATCGTCTTCGGGTAGAAGTCGGCGACCGACATCGGCACTAGGCCGAACGCGCGCTCCTCGCCCTCGGGCGTCGTGATCCGGAGCGCGTGGGCCACGAAGTCGAAACCGACGGCGAACGCGCGCCGACGGTACGGGACGGGCGAGGTGGTGCGGCCGCGCGTGGTGACGTAGAGCGCCGAGCCCCGGAGTCGTTGAGCCATGAATGCCCAAGTCGAGACCGACGCCCGGGGCCGGAAGGCCGTCGTCGACGCCTGCGAGGAGCCGTGCGCCATCGAGCGCGGGGTGCGGATCCTCGGGGGGGAGTGGACGGGGTCCATCCTGTGGCACCTCCAAGACGGCCCGGTCCGGTTCAACGACCTCGCCCGGATGGTCGGCGGGGCGAGCAAGAAGAGGGTCTCCGAGCGGCTCCAGCACCTCGAGGCCCACGGGCTCGTCTCGCGCGCCGTCGTCGAGACCCGGCCGCTCGGGGTCGAGTACTCGGTGACGGCGCTCGGGGCGACGGCGCTCGGGTTCCTCGACGGGCTCCGGCAGTGGACGGAGTCGCTCCCCGAGTCCGCCGCGGCTGGCGCCGGTTCGTGAGGCGGCCGCCCCTGCGCCATCGAGGCGTCCGCATGGACCGGCTCGGCCCCGGGGCCGACGCCAGCCCCGTGCGCGTCGGGGCGTCGTCGAGGACGGACCCGCCGTGCTCCTCGCGACTCCGAACTGACTCGGATCGCCCGTCGAGGGCGTCGGCGATTTCCGCCAGCGGGGCGTGGAGGAGCGCGCGATTGTTCCTGCCTACGGTTCCAGAGAACGGCCATATTCCGTGCGCCGTGAGCGGTCGAGGAGGATCGGCCCCCGCGGCGCCGTCACGGTCCGAGCAACCCGTCCGGAAAACAGCGTCCGGGAATGCCGCCGGTCGGACGTTCTCGAGCGCCCGACCGCGGGTGAGCCCGGGGACCGTGAGTGGATGGGAAGCACCGTGGGCCCCGCCAGACCTGACCCGGCCCCCCGACGCCGTCCAAGATTGACGACGGCCCCGCGCCCCGTCGGACTCGTCGTGGAGGCCTTGAGTGAGCAGACGTCGGGTTGGGCTGGGAGTCTGCCGCGGAACCGGGCCGTCGTCTGTCCCCTCAGAACCCGCCCCCGCGGCCCGTAGGGGCGGTCCGGGAGCCGTCCGCGGAGGCCGCCCTCGGGGGTTGGGTGACGCGACGGTGTCCCGGTGGAGGGGCCCGCCCGCGCCCCTCTCGCGCGTTTGGGCCGGTAGGCGCGCGGCCACTTCCGCGGGCCGGCCTCGCCGATGGCACCTCCGAGGGGCCTCGGTCATTCCGCCGGGCTGTCGGCTCCGGACGCGGCGCACGGGGGACGCGGCGTTCCGGTCCATGCGGGCCGCGCGGCGCTCCCTCGAGATCTCGGGGACGGCCGGCCATCCTGTTGAGTAGGTTTGTTCCAGCGCCGCTCCCGGCGCCCCGTAGCGCGAGACCGCCAGTGCTCGGAGAGTGCTCAACGGGGCAGCGGGCGCCGGGCGTAACCCCGTAGGAACGGCCCCTTGGGTCGGGACCCGGCACCGGAGAGGTGGCAGAGTGGTCGAATGCGCCGGTCTTGAAAACCGGAGTGCCCTCACGGGTACCGTGGGTTCGAATCCCACCCTCTCCGCCCAGCGCCGGGTGGCCTCGCGCGGCGTCCGAGGCCGCCCGCCTCGGTGCAACAC
>JAAXJP010000537.1 GCA_012269805.1 Rubrivirga sp. | reverse complement strand
GTACGTCGTCGGCGTGATGACGATGGACGTGGAGGGGAAAGCGTCGGCGCGGTTCCGCCGGCAGGTCGAGGCGGCGACGGAGGCGTTCGAGCGGGCGATCACCGACGCGCTCGGCGTCCGCGTGGACCTGTTGACGTTCGAGGGGCCGCACCTGACGCCGGCCGCGGGCGCCTACGCCCCGCTCGACTTTCTCCAGATCGGGCTCGCCGAGAAGCTCGAGCGCGGCGTCCACTTCCTCCTCATCGTCACCGAGGTGGACCTCACGGCGACGACGCTCTCGTACACCCTCGCCCTTCCGAGCCAGCTCACGAACGTGGCCGTGGTCTCGACGAAGCGGCTCGACCCGGCCTTCTGGGGCGACGCAGACGACGAGGACCTGGCGGTCCGGCGGCTGACGGCGCTCCTGCTCCACTCGTTCGGCCACCTCCTCAACCTCGGCCACACCGACGCGCCGGGAAATGCGATGCACGACGTGGCCGGCGTGGACGGCCTCGAGGCGATGACGGCGTTTTCCGACGCTCAGCGCGAAGAGATGCGGCGGGCGCTCCCGCGCGAGGCCCACGAGCGGTCGGCCCGACGCAGGCACGTCGCGTTCGTGCTCGAGACGCTCGTGCGCGACGCGCCGAGCATCGTGGCCGCCGTCGCCCGCGCCAACCCGTTCCGTCTCGTGACGCGCCTGCCGACGATGATCGCGGCGGCGCTCTCGGTCCTGATCGTCGTGTTCTTCAGCCCCGAGATGTGGGACGTGGCGAGCACCGTCGACCTGTACCAGATGGCCGGCTTCGCGGCCGTGGCTCTGGCGGCCGCTACGGTCGTGCTGTACCGGGCGTTCGCGTTCGGCGGCGTGCTCGGGAGGGGGCGCGTGCTCGCCGAGTCGACGGTCGTGACGGGCGCGGCGACGGCGCTCAGCCTGCTCCTGACGATGCTCGTCGTCTTCGGCGTGTTCGCCGCGCTGACCTACCTCGGCATCGTGACGCTCTTCCCCCGCCAGCTGATGGAGACGTGGCCGACCGTCGACCCGGCCATCCGGACGCTCGACCACGTCAAGCTGAGCCTGTTCGTCGCCTCGCTCGGCGTGCTGGCGGGCTCGCTCGGCGGGCGGGCCGACAGCAAGGACCTCGTCCGCGGCGTCCTGTTCGTGGACGAGGAGGTGTAGCGCGCGGCTCGCCCGGAAGGCTGCGCGGCGTCGGCGCCATGTCCTTCGCCCTTGGAGGTCGCTGCGCCGGCCGGGTTCAGGGAGCCGACGTCTGCCGGCGGGACCGCGAGCTCGACCTGCCCGCCTCGGTGCCGCTCACGGTGCGAGCGTTCCTGCTCGGCGACCTCCGAGCCGATAGCAACGAGACGAAGCCCTGACCAGACCGGCCGGGGCTTCAGAGAAGAGCGGGCAGGGCGCTTACAGGACCTCCAGGTCGGCGCGGCGGCCGACGGCGGTCTCGACGATGTTCGTCACGCTGACGGTCGCGTCTCCCTCGCCCTGGGTCGTCTTGTGGTAGATCATTCCCTCGAACGTGACCTCCTCGATGTCCGTCGTGATGGACGCCTCGTCGTCGTCGTTTGCGAAGAACACGCCGCGGTACTGCTTGCCTTCGAACGTGTCGACGGGGAACACGTAGCCCTGGCCTTCGACGCCGGCCAGCTTCGCGTCGTGGAGTTCATAGAGCGCCAAATCAAACCTCTTGGATTGTGGGACAATGGGTCGGGACGAGCCTCGCTCGGACGCCAAACAATGACGCACGGTCGACCAGTCCCCTCTATCATTCTATGACCCATTCTCATCGGGGTTTCCCCTAGGCCATGAAGCTCACGTCCACTCTCCGCTTCCTTTTTGTGGCGCTCACGCTCGCCTCCGCGGGCTGCGCACCGACAGCGCCGGTCGTCCCCCCCGGCCGCGCCGAGCCGGTGTCGGAGGTCACGTTCACCGTCCTCCAGATGAACGACGTGTACGAGATCACGCCGGTCGAGGGCGGCCAAGCGGGCGGACTGGCACGCGTGGCGGGGCTTCGACAGCAGCTTCTCCGGCGCGACCCGAACACGATCACGGTCCTCGCGGGTGACTTTCTGAGCCCGTCGGCGCTCGGCACGGCTCGCGTCGACGGCGAGCGGCTGGCGGGCCGGCAGATGGTGGCGGCCCTCAACGCGCTCGGGCTGGACGTGGCGGCCGTCGGCAACCACGAGTTCGACGTGTCCGAGGACGCCTTCCTCGCTCGCGTCGCGGAGGCCGACTTCCCGTTCGTCTCGGCCAACGTCCGCACGGCGACGGGGCGGCCGTTCGCCGACGTCCCGCCGCGCCTCGTGCTGCCGGTCGTAGCCGCGCCCGGCGACACGGTCCGCGTGGGGATCGCGAGCGTCGTGCTCCCCTCGAACGACGCGGCGTATGTGCGCTACGTCGACGCCGACTCGACGCTCCGGGCCGAGGTCGCCCGCCTCGACGCCGAGGCCGACGTGGTCATCGGCCTCACGCACCTCGCCTTCGCCGACGATGTGGCCGCGGCGGCCACCATCCCGGGGCTCGACATGGTCTTGGGCGGGCACGAGCACGAGAACGTCCGCGCCTACCGCGGGCCCGACCTCACGCCCGTCCTCAAGGCCGACGCCAACGCGCGGACGGTCTACGTCCACCGCGTCACGCTCGACCGCGCGACGGGCGACGTGTCGGTGGCCTCGGAGCTCGTCCCGATCACGCCCGCGACGCCGACCGACCCGGCGACGGCGGCCGTCGTCGAGGAGTGGGTCGAGGCCGCCTACGCCGGCTTCCGCGCCGACGGGTTCGACCCCGACCGCGTGGCGGTCGTCACGACCGAGGCGCTCGACGGGCGCGAGGGGACCGTCCGCACCCGCCCGGCCCGTCTCGGGACGCTCATCGCCGAGGGCTTCCGCCAGGTTTCCGGCGCCGAGGCGGCCCTGTTCAACGGCGGCTCCGTGCGCGTCGACGACGTCCTCACGGCCGGGCCGTTCACCGAGTACGACGCGATCCGCGTGCTCCCGTTCGGCGGGACCGTCGTGACGGTCGCGATGCCGGGTGCGCTCTTGACGCGTGTGCTCGACCAGGGCGAGGCCAACGCCGGGACCGGCGGCTACCTCCAGACGGCCGGGATCGGCCGCGCGGGCGACGCGTGGACCGTGAATGGCGAGCCGGTCGATCCTCAGC
This sequence comes from Rubrivirga sp., assembly GCA_012269805.1. GTDB lineage: Bacteria > Bacteroidota > Rhodothermia > Rhodothermales > Rubricoccaceae > Rubrivirga. The sequence continues at coordinate 5,086 of JAAXJP010000537.1, read as the reverse complement.
GGACCTACACCGTCGCCACGAACGACTTTCTCGTGTCGGGCCGCGAGACCGGGCTCGACTACTTCGACGTCGAGGCGAACCCCGACCTCACGCTCGCCGGCGAGCACGGCGACGTCCGCCGGGCGCTCCTCGACGAGTTGGTGCGGACGTACGAGTAGGGCCGCCTCGGTCGGTCGCCGGGACGCCCCCGCCGTGGGCCCGCAGCGCCCCGGCGGGCGCGGGGATCACGAGCAGGAGCGGGCGTCCTGGAAGATCCGGTTCAGCGTGATCTCGAACTCGACGACCGAGCACGCCGGGATGTCGACGCCCCCCTCGAAGAGCGCCCCGCGTTCGAACGGCCCGAAGCCGAGGTTCGGCGGGACGGTCACGATGCGCGTCTCGCCCTCCCGCTGGTTGCCCATCCCGAGCACGAAGCCGGTCGGGAGGATGTTGGTCGACGGGACCACAAAGCGGAAGTCGGTGCCCCGGGCGAAGACGCCGCCGCCGTCCGCCAGCCGGCCGACGTAAGCGACCGAGACGCAGTCGCCCTGCCCGACCACGACGGAGCCCACCTCGACGCTGTCGGGGGTCACGTCCTCGAACCCGAACGCGACGTCGGTGGGGCACGCGGCGGACCCGCCGCTGTCGCAGCCGGAGAGGGCCGGTGCCCCGGCGGCGAGCGCGACGATCAGCCCGACGAGGGCGGCGGGCAGGGCGAGAAGGCGAGGCGTGCGCATGGGACCGGGGGGATCCCTCGAAGCTAGGGGCCGCCCCGCGCCGATCCGGCCGTGGGACGCCTTTTCACCCCGTCCTTGCCCGCTCGGCCCCACCCGCCTGGCTGCGTCGACCTCGCGGTTCGGCGCCGAAGCGAGGCGGAGGGGGCGGAGGCTGGCGGCGGCGCTCAGCCGATGAGCGCCGCCGGGTCGACGCGGTCCATCAGGCCGCGGAGTGTGTCGAAGCCGACGCGGGCGCGGGCCTCGGCCCACGGGACCCACGCGACGGCCTCGATCCCCTCCTTCGTCTCCGGCTCGAACCGCTCGGCCGTCGTCGTCATCCCGAACCAGTGGGTCGTCTTGACGGCGTAGACCTCGCGGGAGGGCCACACGTAGCCGTGGACCGTCGTCCCGAGGTCGGCTGTGACGGTGATCGACTTTTTGCGGACGCCGACCTCCTCGGCGACCTCGCGTCGGGCCGCCTTCTTGGGCGTCTCGCCCTCGTCGAGCTTGCCCTTGGGGAGGTCCCACGCGCCGCGCCGGAAGATGAGGAGCACGTCGACGCCGTCGGCCTCCCGCACGACGACGCCGCCACCGGCCGCGACCGGGGCCGGCCGCCAGTAGTCGCCGTCGGGGTCGACGTTGAGGACGGCCTCGCGCGGGACGTGGCCCGTCGTCGGGGCGCCGTCCCCGCGGAGGTCGAGGCGGGCGGGGTCGAGCACGAGGACGCGGCCGAGCCGGCCGTCGGGCGCGACGGCGGCCGCCTCGGCCTCGGCGAGCGTGCGGGCGAGCCGGTACGGCTCCCCGTCGGCGGTCCAGCCCTCGGCGGGCACGGGGTCGTGGGCGCGGACGAACGTGGGCAGGAAGAGGAGCACGGGGACCGGGAGGCGAGGGGCCCGGTAAGATCGCGGCGCCCGCGCCCTTCTACCGTCGCCCCTCTCCCGATCTCTCATGGCCTCCTACGACGTCGACCTCCTCGTCCTCGGCGCCGGCGCGGCCGGTCTCACCGCTGCCGGCACGGCCGCCAACCTCGGCGCCCGGACGATGATGGTCGAGCGCGACCGGCTCGGCGGCGACTGCACGTGGACCGGCTGCGTCCCGTCGAAGACGCTCCTCCACGCCGCCCAACTCCGCGAGAGCGCCGGCGACTTCCGCGACCACTACGCCGAGGCGGACGGACCCGCCGCGCCGGCCGACTGGCGGTCGGTCCTCGGCGACGTCCACGAGACGCGCCAGGAGATCTACCACGACGCCGACCGGCCGGAGATCTTCGAGGGCTTCGGCGTCGAGGTCGTCAAGGGGGACGCGCGGTTCACGGGCCCGCACGCCGTCCACGTCGACGGCGCCGAAGGCGGGCGCGAGGTGACGTTCCGGATGGCCGTCATCTGCACGGGCGGGCGGGCCGCGCCGCCGCCCATCCCCGGCCTCGACGACACGCCGTACCTCACCAACGAGACGCTCTTCGAGGTCGAGACGCAGCCGCGGCACCTCGTCATCATCGGCGGCGGGCCGATCGGGTGCGAGATGGGGCAGGCCTTCCGCCGGCTCGGCTCCGAGGTCACCATCCTTGACCGGGGAGACCGCCTTCTCGGCCGCGACGACGCGGACCACGCGGAGATCCTCCGGCGAGTCTTGGAGCGCGAGGGCGTCCGCTTTGTGCTCGGGGCGGACGTGGAGCGGGTCGAGGGCGCGGCGGGCGCGGTCACGGTCCGCGCGACCGTCGGCGGGCACTCGCAGACGGTCGAGGGCGACGCGCTTCTCGTGGCGACGGGGCGGAGGCCGAACGTCGAGGACCTCGGCCTCGACCGGGCCGGCGTCGCGTTCACCGACAAAGGCGTGACCGTCGACGACCGGTGCCGGACGTCGCAGAAGCACATCTGGGCCGCGGGCGACTGCACGGGCGAGTACCAGCTCACCCACATGAGCGAGCACATGGCCAAGCAGGCCGTGACGAACGCCGTCCTCAAGGTGCCCGCGAAGATCGACCGCGGCGGGATCGCGTGGGCGACTTACACGACGCCCGAGGTGGCCCAACTCGGCCCGACGGAGGCGGAGCTGCGGGACGACGGCCGCTCGTTCGTGACGTACCGCTTCCCGTACTCGAAGGTCGACCGGGCGCTGACGGAGCACGCGGCGGACGGGCACATCAAGGTCCACGCGACGCGGTGGCGGGGGAAGATCCTCGGCGCGAGCGTCGTCGGCGAGCGGGCGGGCGAGCTGATCGCGATGCTGGCCGTCGCCAAAAAGGGCGGCGTGTCGGTGCGGACGGTCTCGGACACGATCGTCCCGTACCCGACGTACGGCCTCGGCGCGCGCCGGGCGGCCGACCAGTACTACGTCCAGAAGCAGTTCCCGGCGGCCATCGACGTCGTCAAACGGGTGTTCGGGTACCGCGGCCTCACGCCGCCGCCGCCCGACCCGGAGCGGGTGCTGTAGGCGAGCGCCGGCTCCTGCTACAGCCGCGCTTCGGCGCGGACGAAGAGGCGGGGCTCGAGCGAGGCGCCGAGCGGGTGCGTCCGCTCCTCGGCGCCGAGCACGTTGCGGCCGGCGAGCGAGAGGCGGAGGCGGTCGCCCCAGGCCTGCTTGCTCAGGCCGAGGTCGAGGAGGAGCATCGCCGGCACGTCGCCCTCGGGCCACGCCGTCCCGGATCGGCCGTCGAGGCGGGCCCAGAGGGCGACGCGGCCGTCGAGCGGGGCTCGCACGTCGAGCGCGGCGCGGAGGCGGGGAAGCCGGTCCCACGCGTCTCGAAAGGGGGCGGATCCGGAGAGCGCCCCCTGCACGTGCGCGTCGGCTCGGAGGACCAGCGCGGCTCCGTGCCAGCCAGCGCCGAGGCGGGCGAGGCCGGCCGTCCCCCGTGCGAGGCCGCCCGCCCGCTGGCCTTCGGCGGACGCCTCGGCCCAAGCTGCGCCGCGGTCGACGCGCGCCGCCAAGCGGAGGTGGGCCACATCGAGCGGGGCCGCCTGACTGCGTCGACCTGTCGGTTCGGGAGCGTCGATGGGGAGGCCCTCGTAGCCCCGCGCGGCCCACACGCCGAGCGACCGGCGCTCCTCGGCGAGGGACCGCCGGGCGGATCCCTCGGCGCGCAGCACGAGGCCACGCGCGGGGCGCCACCACGCCTCCGACACGAGGCCGACGCCGAGCCCGCCGCCCGCGGCCGCGCTCGCCAGCGTCACGGCGAGGCCGCCGCCGTCCAGTATCGTCCGCCCTTCGGCCCAGGCCCGCCCGGCGGTGATCCTGTCGTCGAAGGCACCGGCCGAGACCGCTACGCGCTCGGCCTGGGCGCCGGCTGCGACCGACCGGCGGACGCCGCCGAGGCGGGCCGCCAGCGCGCCGTCGAGGCGCGTCTCGTCCCACGATGGGTCGAGGGGCACGAGGCTCCGGTCGGGCCGGTCGACCTCGACCCGGGCGGCGTGGCCGTGGCCCCACACGCGGAGGCCCCCCCACGAGCGCTCGCCGGAGACGGTCGCCTGCGCCGACGTGTGGTCGAGCGGCACCTCGCGCCCGGCTCCGGGGAGGAACGGGAGGTCCTCGAACCACCGCACCCCGAGGCGCGCGCGGAGGCCGGCCGCGCGCGCGGCGACCGCCAGGACGGGGCCGTTCCGCTTCGGGTACCGCGTCGTCGCGACCCGCGTGCGGTCGAAGAGGGCGGGGTCGGTCGGGAGGAAGTCGCGGTCGCGGAGTGCCATCCACCCGACGGCGGCCGGGGTGCGGGCGACGATGGCCGCCTCGTAGTCGGGCCCGATCTTGTCGACGTTGGGGAGGGACGGGTCGAGGTACCGGAACGGTCCGGGGTCGCCCGACTCGTTGCCGTAGCTCGCGACGCCGGCGAGCGCCGGCGCGGGCGGCGCCGTCTGGACGTCGATCCACGGGCCGCCGAGGGCGCCGCCGGCCACCCCGGTGCCGAGGCACACGACGACCCGCTCGACCTCGACGACGGCGATGGGCAACGCCTCCAGGCCGAGCGGCTCCGGCCCGGCCCCGCGCGCGGCGGGCGCGCCGTCGACCAGCACGCGGACGGGCTCGGCGAACGGGACGCCGAGGCCGAGGACCGGGACCGGGTCGAACCCGTCCGTCGTCACCCCGTCGATGCGCGTCGTGAGGCGGAGGGCGTCGTGGATGGTCGTCGCGCCGGCCGCGTCGAGCTCGGCGCGCGTGACGACCTCGCCGTTCGGGCAGCGCGCGTCGAGCGAGTCGGCCGGGGTGAGCGTGAGGAGGCTGGCCAGGACGAGCGCCGTCATCGCAGGACCGTGCGGAGCCAGCGCGGCGTGTCGAGCCGGAGCGCGAGCCCGCCGCCCACGGTCAGGAGCGAGACGGGCGTCGAGAGGGTGAGGTGGGTGGTCTCGGCCTCGGCCCAGACCTCGAGCAGAGCCTCGAACACCAGCCGGCGCTCGTCG
>JAAXJP010000092.1:7234-8238 GCA_012269805.1 Rubrivirga sp. | reverse complement strand
GCCCCCGCTCGACCTCCCGCCCCCGACCTCGGCATCGCCGCCGGGCGCCCCCGACCTCGCGGACGAGTCGGCCGAGGCGGCCGGCCTCGCCTTCGTCCGCGCCGTCGCGGCGCGACGGTGGGGCACGGCGGCGGACGCGCTTCATCCTGACGCGCTCTCGGCGCTCCGGCCGGACGCGCTCGGGGGGCTCCGCCTCGACGGCGCCACGGTCTGGGTCCGCGACGGGATCCGAGAGGCGTCGTTTGCGGCTGCGAGCGTCCTCGGTCGCGTCCCGGCCGACCTCGGCGGGCTCGGCCTGCGCGACCTCGCGGCCCTTCACTTTGCCGGCCTCGACGCGCTCGGCGTCTGGGGACCGCCCACGCCCGACCGACGGGTCGTCGGGCAGATCGACGAGGGCGACCGCGTGCACCTCGTGCTGCGCGGCGAGGCGCCCGTCGAGGGGATGTCGGCGCTCAGCGTCGTGACCGTCCGGCGCGACGGGGCGGGCCGCTGGCGGGTGCTCTTGACCGACGCGCGGGGCTTCTAGCCGCTAGGGCCCCGGTGTGAACGGGTCGGCCGAGCGATAGCGGCGGGCGAGGACGCGCCCACGCCACAGGAGGGCGCCGAGCGTGAGCGGGACGGAGGCGACGGAGAGGGCGGCGGGGATCCAGATGCGGGAGGACATGAAACCGGGGCGTGACGGGGGAGAAGGTGCTGCCTTTCTGAGAGCTGCGCCAGTGCAAAACCGCGGTTCCGGCGATGCCCGAAGCGCTACCGGGATGTCCCCCGAGCCTTCACTCGGGAGGCCCAACCGCGGGACGCCCGGGCCGTACCCAGACGACACCGCCCCCGCGACCATGACCCTCGACCTTCCCCCGGGCACCCGCCCCCGCGTCGTCGTCGTCGGCGCCGGGCACGGCGGGCTCGAATGCGTCCTCGCCCTCAAGGCCGCGGCGGTCGACGTGCTCCTCGTCGATCGGAACAACTACCACAAGTTCCCGCCGCGGTTGTAGAACGGCGCTTCG
>JAAXJP010000092.1:0-7224 GCA_012269805.1 Rubrivirga sp. | reverse complement strand
GTACCAGGTCGCCACGGCCGGCCTCGACACGGCCGACATCACGCAGCCGATCCGCCACATCGTCCGCGACCAGCGGAACGCGGACGTCCGCCTCGGGCTCGTGACCGGCGCCGACTTCGACGCCCGCGAGGTCCACCTCGACACCGGCGCGACGGTCCCGTACGACGTGCTCGTCCTCGCGCCTGGGGCGTCGACGGCGTTCTACGGCGTCGAGGGCGCGTTCGAGTACGCCTTCCCGATCAAGAACGTGCCGGACGCGATCGCTCTCCGGGGCCACGTCCTCGGCCAGTTCGAGGCCGTCGCGCGCGACCCGGAGCGGATCGACGACGGCGCCCTCACGACGGTCGTCGTCGGCGGCGGGCCGACGGGCGTCGAGATGGCCGGCGCGCTGCGCGAGCTGTTCCACGTGCTGGCCGAGGACTTCCCGACGGTCGACGTGGCCCGGGCCCGCGTGGTCCTCGTCGACGGCCTGCGCCAGCCGCTCGCCGGCTACGACGCCGACCTCCGGCAGTACACGCGCGAGGCGCTCGAGAAAAAGGGCGCCGAGCTTTGCCTCGGGCAGAACGTGGCCCGGGTCGACGCGCGCGGCGTCGAGCTGGCCGACGGGAGCCGGGTCGAGGCGGCCACGGTCGTGTGGGCCGCCGGCGTCCAGGCCAACCCGCTCGCGGACGCGCTCGGGCTGGAGCAGACGAGGGGCGGCCGGGTGGTCGTCGATCCGACGCTCCGGGTGCCGGGGCGCGACCGCGTGTTCGTCGTCGGCGACGCGGCGGGCGCAGCGGACCCCGAGGGCGAGCTGTACCCGCAGGTGGCGCAGGTCGCCATCCAGCAGGGGCGCCACGCCGCGCGCCTCATCGAGCGGATGGCCTCCGGCGAGGCCGCCGACGAGCCGTTCCGCTACCACGACCTCGGCATGATGGCCACGATCGGGCGGAACGCGGCCGTGCTCCAGACGCCGGGCGGGCTCAAGCTGACGGGCTTCCTCGCGTGGATGGGGTGGCTGCTCGTCCACCTCGTCAAGCTCGTCGGCTTCCGGAACCGGATCTCGGTCTTCGTCAACTGGCTCTACAACTACGTGACGTACGACCGGGGGCCGCGGATCATCCTCACGACCGACCGCGGCGAGCGCGTCCGGCAGCCGCTCCTCGCGACCGCGCCGACGGAGCCGGCGGGCGCCGGCGGCTCCTACGACCCCCGCCTCGACGGCGCGACGGGCCCGGCCGGCGACGCCTCCGGACCGGCCGACGGGGCGCCCGAGGCGGAGACGCCCGAGCCCGCCCCGAGTCACCCGTAGCTTGCCCCTCCGCCCGCGTGCCATGATCCCCGTCCGCGACTCGCCCGACCTCGCCGCCGTCCGCGACGCCCTCGTCGCCGCCGACCGAGTCGTGATCACGACGCACCTCCGGCCCGACGGCGACGCCCTCGGAACGGAGATCGCCATCGGCCGCGCGCTGCGAGCGATGGGCAAGACGGTCACGATCCTCAACGCCGACCGCGTCCCGCGCAACCAGGACTGGCTGGCCGAGGAGCAGCCCGACGGCCTCCTGAACGTCTACGAGTCCGGCGACCTCGGGCAGGCCGAGGCCGTCGCCCACGCCGACGCGCTCCTCGTGGTCGACGCCAACGCCGAGCACCGCCTGGGCGACGTCGGCGGCGTGTTCAGGAAGTCGGGCAAGCCGATCTACCTCCTCGACCACCACCCGGACCCCGAGGGCTGGTTCGACGCGGCCTGCGTGCGGACCGACGCGGCGGCCGCGGCCGAGATCGCCTACGACCTCATCGCCGGCATCGACCCGGAGCTGATCGGGCGGGCCGTGGCGACGGCGCTCTACGTCGGCATCATGACGGACACGGGCTCGTTCCGCTACAGCGCCACGACGCCCCGGACGCACGCCGTCATCGCCGACGTGCTCGAGCGGGGCGACCTCCGCCCGGAGCCGATCCACGTCTCGATCTTCGACGGCCGGAGCCGCGAGGGCCTCGCGCTCCTCTCGGCCGCGCTCGGCACCATCACGACGCACTACGACGGCCGCCTCGCGACCATGTTCGTGACGCAGGACATGATCCGCAGCTCGGGCGCCTTTTTCGACGAGACCGAGGGCCTCATCAACTACGGCCTCTCGCTGGACGGCGTCCTGGCGGCGGTCATCTTCCTCGAGCTGCCCTCGGGCGTCAAGCTCTCGTTCCGGTCCAAGGGCGACTGCCCGATCAACGGCTGGGCCACGAAGTTCGGCGGCGGCGGGCACGCCAACGCGTCGGGCGCCTTCGTCAAGGACGGCCAGCTCGCGCGCACGATCAAGGACGTCGTCGACGCCGCGCCGCGCCACGTGGCCGTCGACCCGCACGTGCTGGCGAATGAGGAAGAGCACCACGAGCTGTCGGCCGACGACCTCGCGCTCCTCGCTCAGTTCGGGGGCTCGCGCTAGATGACGCCTACGTCGATCCTGGAGTCCGGCGCGCGCGGCGTCGAGGTGGTCGTCCTCTCCGACGAGGGGCCGCGGCCGGACCTCCCGGAGGCCCCGGCGGCGCTCGCCATCGCGGCCAAGACGAAGGCGCCGGTCATCCGTCCGGTCGAGGGGCGTCCGCCGGTCGTCTACGTCCGCCTCGGGGAGGAGCCGGACGGTCGGCGCAGCCGGCCGGGCCTGGAGCGGTGGCGGTGGGCCGCGGCGTCGGCGGCCGGCGCGGTCGCGTCGCTGGAGGCCGAGGAGGCGACGATCCGTGTACCGGAGGGCGCGGGTGCCGAGGTGGCGGGCGCGCTCGTCGAGGGCTTCCGCCTCGGCGCGTACCGCTACCTCGCCTACAAGTCGGACGCCGAGCCCGCCGAGATCCGGCTGTTCGTCGCGGCGGCGGCGACCGACCCGCTCCGCCGCGTCGTCGAGGCGGCGGACGTCCGGGCCGACGTCACGAACTGGGCGCGCGACCTCGTCAACACCCCGCCGGACGCCAAGATGCCGGCGGCCCTCGCCGACCGGGTCGCCGAGGCGGGCCGGGCCGCCGGGCTCCGCGTCGAGGTCTGGGACAAGGCGCGGATCGAGGAGGAGAACATGGGGGGGCTCCTCGGCGTCAACCGCGGCAGCCTCGACCCGCCGCGGTTCGTCGTGCTCGAGTGGGCGCCGGAGGGCACCGAGGACGACCCGCCCGTCGTCTTGGTAGGCAAGACGGTGACGTACGACACCGGCGGGCTGTCGTTGAAGCCGACGAAGGGCTCGATGGACAAGATGAAGGCCGACATGGGCGGCGGGGCGGCCGTCGCCGGCGCGCTCGTCGGGGCCGCCCGCCTCGGGCTGCCGCTCCGGGTGGTGGGCCTCCTGCCGATGTCGGACAACCGGCCCGGCGGCCGGGCCTACGCGCCGGGCGACGTGCTCACGATGCATTCGGGCGCGACGGTCGAGGTGATGAACACGGACGCCGAGGGCCGCCTGCTCCTCGCCGACGCGCTTAGCTACGCCCGCGACCTCACGCCGCGCTGGGTCCTCGACGCCGCGACGCTCACGGGCGCGCAGGGCGTCGCCCTCGGCGAACGCGTCGCCGCCGTGATTACGCGGCCCGACGAGGAGGCCCTCGCCGAGCGCGTCCGCCACGCGGGCGAGCGGACGGGCGACCTCTGCTGGCCCCTCCCGCTCTACCCGCACTACGCCGACCAACTCAAGAGCGACGTCGCCGACCTCTCGAACGTCGGCGGGCGGATGGCCGGGACGATCACGGCCGGCGCGTTCCTGGAGCACTTCACGCGCGACGACGACGGGGAGCCGGCCTACGCGTGGGCGCACGTCGACCTCGCGCGGCCGGCGTTTCTCGACAGCGCCTACGGCTACCGGCCGAAAGGCGCCAGCGGCTTCGGCGTCCGCCTGCTGTTGGAGCTGTTGGCGGAGGAGGCCGAAGGGTGAGCTGGCCCGGCCCGCCGCGGCGCCGAGGCGGAGGAGGTCGGACCACGGACGGCGGCGCGGAGGTAGAACCGGCCCACCCGCCCGGCGCCGACATGCGACTCCTCCTCCTGCTCCTGCTGACGCTCCCGCTCGCCGCGTGCGCGACCGACGAGGACGCCGCCGGGACCTCGAACCCCGAGGTCACGACGCCCGCCGAGGTCCCGCCGTCGCTCGGCCAGGACGCGGTGCCCGACACGACGGTCGTCGACGAATGAGCCGGCCACGTCTCGCCGTTTCCATCGGCGACCCGAACGGGATCGGGCCCGAGGTCGTGCTCAAGGCCGCCGACACGGCCGAGGCGGACCTCCTCGCCGTCGGCAGCGCCGACGCGCTCCGCCAGCACGCCGAGCGCCTCGGCCTCGGGCCAATCGTGGAGGTGGCGGATCCGAGCGAGCGGGCAGGGGAGGGGCTCGCCGTCTTGGACCCGGACCCGGGGACGGCGACCGCGATCGACTGGGGCGAGACGACGGCGACGGGCGGGCGGCGCGCGATGGAGGCCGTCGCGTGCGCCGTCGACCTCGCGCTCGCGGGCGACGTGGACGGCGTCGTCACCGCGCCGATCTCGAAGGAGGCGATCCAGATGGCCGGCTACACCGTGCCCGGCCACACCGAGTTCTTGCAGCAGCGGTGCGGCGCGCCGACCGTCGTGATGGTCCTCGCGGCCGACCTGGACGCCGGGCCGCTCCGCGTGGCGCTCGTCACGATCCACGTGCCCGTCGCGGCCGTGCCAGAGCTCATCTCAGAGGAGCGGATCGGCGACACGTGCCGGACGTTGGCCGACGCGCTCCGCCGCGACCTCGGCATCGATGCCCCACGGCTCGCCGTCCTCGGCCTGAACCCGCACGCGGGCGACGGCGGCGTGATCGGGACCGAGGAGATCGACACGATCCGCCCGGCGCTCCTAAAACTCCGAGCCGACGGGCTCGACGTGTCCGGCCCGCACCCGGCCGACGCGTTTTTCGGGCGCGGCGCGTGGCGACACGCCGACGCGGTCGTGGCGATGTACCACGACCAGGGGCTGGCGCCGTTCAAGGCGCTCGCGCAGGGGGCCGGCGTGAACGTCACGCTCGGGCTCCCCGTCGTCCGCACGAGCCCGGACCACGGGACGGCGTTCGACGTGGCCGGCCGGGGCGTGGCCGACGCGTCGTCGATGCGTGCGGCGATCCGGATGGCCGCCGCCATGGCCGCCCGCCGCGCCGGCTGATTTCTGTCTGTCACGGCCGCCTCCGCCCGCCTCGGTGCCGACGTGGACGGACTCAGAGAGGGTGAGGGGGAGCCACGCCCTCCATTCCTCGTCATCCTGAGCGCAGCGAAGGATCTCGTGTCGGTGGGCGGTGCGCTCGATGCGAACGAACCGATCGAGTCCGACGAGATCCTTCGCTCCGCCTCCGGCTCCGCTCAGGATGACATGGTGTGAGCGGCCCCTTCCCGCCTCGATGCCGAGGCGGAGGGAGCCCGAGGGTCAGCGGCCGGCCGAGAACGACGGATCGCCACCGCCTGCCACTCCGACGAAGTCGAGCGACCAGCGGGTCAGGTTGTGGAGCTCGTACGTGTAGTACCCCTCCGGCGTCCGGTCGCCGAGGTCGAGGCGGACCTCGACGGCGCTGTTCGCCCGGAGCGCGTCGACGTAGCGGACCACGAGTTGACCCGACGGCGCCTGGAATACGGGATTGCCGCCGCCGTTGATGGCGATGAACGCGTCGGAGAGCTCGACGCGGAGGCCGACGTTCACGGGCGTCCCGGGCGTGAGGTCGAACTGGCGGCGGACCTGGCCGTCGCGGAGGTAGACGACCTCGCCGCCCGTGACCGTCGGCGTGGCGCCGGTGTCCTGGACGCCGATCACGAGGTTCCGGCTGCCCGGCGTCCCGGCCACGACGCGCACGGCGCCGGTCGTCGCAACGCCGGAGGGGTCCTCGGCCACGTACACGGCGTCGGTGGCGAACTGGGCGCCGGGGCCGAACAGGAGCCCGCGCCCGCTCCCGGTCGCGAACCCGCCCGCACGGAACGACGTCGCCAGCGGCGCGGTGCTGCCGAACACCTCGGTCCCCATCCCGCTCGTCGAGTAGAGCGACGGGACGGCGACGGCGCCGTAGGTGCTGCACGAGCGGCCCCGCGCGCAGCGGATCTCCATCGTGCCGGCGTCCATCGTGAACAGCCCGTTCGGGTCGGCCGTCCGGAGCCACGACGGACGGGGCTCGGCGGGCGCCTGGAAGACGGGGTTGCCGCCCTCGCCGATTGAGATGAACGAGAGGTCCTCGACGCCGAACTGGGCGTCGGTCGTCTGCATCACGGCCGTCTCGAACCCGACCGGCTGCTCGGTCGGCATCACGACGGCGACGGCGTCGCCCTGGACCGTCGCCCCGTTGATCTGGATCGTCACCCCGTTCGGGTCCGGCGTCCGGAAGGCGACGACGGCGACGAGGCCCGGGTCGAGGTCGCCGTTCGGGCGCTCGAAGGCGTTCGCGAAGGCGAGCCCGGCCATCCCGACCGGCCCGCTGGCGGAGGCGCGCGCGACGCGCCGCGTGACGGGCGTGCCCGCCGCGACGAACGCGGAGTCGAGCATGGCGACCCCGCCGTCCGGCAGGAAGTCGAGGACGTAGACCTTTCGTGGGCGACTGGCCTGGGCGTCGGTCCCGAACCGGAGATCCGCGAACTGCCCCCCGGCCGTCCGGAGGTCGACAGCGGTGGTGTCGACGAAGCTGGCGAGGCGGCCGAGGGCGTACGCCTCGAACCGGTCGGTCCCGGGTCCGAACGGCGAGTCGCCCGCGGGGAACGCGTACGACACGCCGCCGACGTGCTGGAGGCACGTCAGGAGCGCGGCGTACGTCGAGCCGCCGGCCACGCCGAGCCCGCCGCCGACGGGCGCGAGCGTCGAGCCGCGGCGGCCCTCGTGCTGGAACCCGGCGAACGCGGGCGCGGCCACGCGGCACCCCTCGCGCTCGGCGACGGCGTCGGCCCGCGGCGCCCCGAGGCGGGCGGCCTCGGCGGTCTCACGGACGAGGCGGACGTCGAGCGGGCCGTCGGTCAGCTTCGTGAGCGTCTGGGCCGCCGTGCGCGTGCCGTCGGCGTGGCGGAGCCGCCAGAGGTAGACGCCGGCGGCGAGGTCAGACGCGGCGGCGACGCGGCGGCCGAGGACGTCGTAGAGTTCGAGGGCGGGCCCGTCGGGCCCGGGCGCGGCGTCGTGGACGACCGTGAGCGGTCCGGCGGCGAGCGGGTTGGGGTAGGCGCGCTGGGCGTCGGCGGCGGAGGCCAGGGCGAGCGGGAGCGCGAGGAGGAGGGCGAGGCGCATGGGGGGCAGGGG
>JAAXJP010000436.1 GCA_012269805.1 Rubrivirga sp. | reverse complement strand
GTGGAGAGGTAGCGCTCGAAGCCGTCCGAGAACGTGCCCTGGGCCGAGGTAAAGAACCGGACCCGGCCGGGGATGATCGGGCCGCCGAGCGAGAGCTCGACGTTGTCCTCGTTAAAGGAGCTCTCCCAGTCCTCGTTGAATCCGAAGTTGTCGCGCTGGACGGCCGCCCGCGCCTCGAACGTGTCGGTCCCCTCGCGCGTGCGGATCTGGACCACGCCCGAGGTCGCGTCGCCCACGGACGCGTCGGCGCCGGTCGTGACGACCTCGACCTCGCCGAGCGCGTTCGACCCGAGGTCGAGCCCGAACCCGGTCCCGGCGAGCGGGTCCTTCGCGCTCACGCCGTCGACGACGTAGCCGGTCTCCGTCGCGCGGCCGCCGCGGATGTAGAGGCCCGTCGGGTCCTGCGTGACGCCGGCCTGGTTGGCGATGACGTCCTGCACGTCGCGGACATGCCGATAAACGAGCGCAACATGCGACATAGGGTAGGCGCTCTCGGCCCGCTCGACGTCGATGAGCGGCGCGTCGCCGACGACGATCACCTCGTTCTCGGTCCCGAGCACGGCCTCTTCGAGCTCGATCTCGAGCCGGGTCGTCTCGCCGTTCATCACCGCGATGCCCGTGAACTCCTTCGTCTGGTAGCCGACGTACGACACGCGGACGGTGTAGTCGCCGCCGCTGAGGCCGTCGATCGTGAACTCGCCGTTCACGTCGGTCGCCGCGCCGCGCGTCGTACCGAGCACGAACACGCTCGCGCCGATGACCGGGAAGTCGGTGGCGGGGTCGACGACGGTGCCGGCGATCGTGCCCTGGGCGGACACGGGGCGAGCGCCGAGCGCGACGAGCGCGACCGCGGCGAGCGCGAGCCACCCCGCCCGCCTCGGCGTCGAGGCGGAGCGAGTCGAGAGGGACAGGAGCGAGGGCATCCGGGGTGTGGGAGTCGGAGCGGTCGTCACTAGCGGCGGGCGAAGCGGCCGGAGGTGGCCGGGAAGTCGAGGCCGTCGAGCATTAGCGCCAGCGCGTCGACGACGCCCTCGGAGCCGCCGTCGGCGGGCTCGAAAAGCAGGTTCGGGCCGGCGAACAGCGGGAGCGCAAACAGGGCCGAGCGGCCGTCGGCGCGGATCGAGGCGAGCACCTCGGCGCCCTCCCAGGTGTCCTCCGGCCGGTTGTTCTCGTAGAACGACATCCGGTAGAGCGGGATGTCGTCGGGGCCGACGGCGTAGGGCAGCGCGCTGGTGATCAGGCGGGCGGCCTGGAGCGGCGGGAGCGTCCGGCCCGTGCCCGGCACCTCGGCCTGCGGACGCACCGGCGTGCCGCCGTTGGCCCGGAGCGCGCGGACGCCCTCGGGGAACTCGATGAGCTCGCCGAGGGGCAGGATGTCGATGGCCGCGTTGGCGGTCCCGCCCACGTCGGTCCCCTGCGGCAGCGAGATCGGGACCTGCACGAGGATCCGCCCGCCGTTGTCGAAGAACAGGTCCATGACGCTCGCGGCCCGCGGGAGGTTGTTGCCGTTGGCCGTGTTGGTGGCCGTGTTCGTGACCCAGTAGATCCGGTCCCAGAGCGCGAGCGTCTGGCGGAGGGTCGGGTCGGCAGCCGAGGGCAGCGCGTCCGAGAACTGCGGGCTGGCCGTCGACTGCGGCGTCTCGGAGAGGTCCCAGAGGTCGAAGCTCGCCGTCCCGTTCGCCGCGAGGGCAGCACGGGCCACGCCGAGCACCTGCTGATCGTCGCCGACGCGAACGTCGTTGACGAGAAGGACCGAGCTGGTCACGCGGCGGACGAACAAGTCGGCGACCGGCACGCCGTCCTCGTCGAGGGCGGGGTAGCGGAGCGTCCGGCTCGTGGCGCCGGCCTGGTCAACCGAGCGGAAGTACACCACGTTGTCGTCGTCGAGCCGGAAGCCGGGCAGCGAGACGTCGGCGTTGCGGAAGCCGCGACCGGTGTAGATCGACGACGACGACGTCGCATCAAAAAAATCGTCGGCCACGAGCGAGACGAACGTGACGTCGGGGTCGAGGCGGACGAACCCG
>JAAXJP010000660.1 GCA_012269805.1 Rubrivirga sp. | reverse complement strand
CGCGCGCGAGGCGACGCTGCCGGCCCCGTCGAGCGTCCCGTTCAACATCGACGTCGACGACCGGTCGGTCGTCCGGCTGGCGACGGCGGTGCCGGTGGGGACGCTCGCGCTGGGGCTTCTGGCGATGGCGCTCATCGCGCTCGTCGGCGGGGCCGTCGTGTGGGAGCGGCGCGCGCGGAAGGCGCGGCGGACGCGGGCCGAGTTCCGGCGGCGGCTGGCGGCGGCCCGCGAGGCCGAGCGCGCTCACGTGGCCCGCGAGCTCCACGACGGGCCGGTCCAGGACTTGTGCGCCGTCCAGGTCGTGCTCGCCGGGCAGGACGGCGCCGAGGGCACGCGCGAGGCCGTCAACGGCGTCGTCGGCGAGCTCCGGGCGCTGTGCGACGAGCTCCGCCCGTCGGCGCTCGACGCGTTCGGCCTGACGGCCGCGCTGGCGGCGCTCGCCGACCGGGCCGGGTGGAGCGAGACGACCGACCTCGACGTCCGCTTCCGCGCCGACGACGGCGCGCGCGCCGTGGCCGACGGGCCCGCGCTCTCCGACGAAAAGCGGCTCGCGCTCTACCGGATCGCGCAGGAGGCACTCAACAACGCCGCCCAGCACGCCGGCGGCGGGCGCGTCGACCTCGCGCTCGCGCTCGACGGCACGACGCTCCGTCTCACCGTCGACGACGACGGGACGGGCCCGCCGGCCGCCACCGCCCTCGACTACGCCGCGCGCGGCCACTACGGCCTCCTCGGCATGCAGGAGCGGGCCGACCTCCTCCGCGGCGACCTCGCGCTTGGGCGGAGCCCGCTCGGCGGCACGCGCGTGGCCCTCGACGTCCCGCTCGCCCCGCACCGGCTGGCGGGCGCCCGCTCCGCTCGTGGGACCGGGGACGGGGGACCGGAGACCGAGCCGAGCGCAGCGACCGTCCCCGCCTGACCTCCTCTGCCTCGGCACCGAACCGCAAGGTCGACGCAGTCAGGCGGACCGAGCCGGGGCCGTCCCGACTGCGACCGATCATCCCATCACCCGATCACAGATCCCGCAATGCCTTCCGTTTCCGTCGTCGTCGCCGACGACCACCCCGTCTTCCGCTCCGGCATCCGCGAGGCGCTCGAGAAGGGCGGCCAGATCGAGGTCGTCGGCGAGGCCGCCGACGGCGGTGAGGCGCTCAAGCTGGTCCGCCGGCTCCGGCCGGACGTCCTCCTGCTCGACATGAACATGCCGGAGGTGTCGGGCCCCGAGGTCGCCGAGGCGCTCCGCGAGGACCCCGAGGCGCCGCGGATCCTCGCCGTCTCGGCCTACAACGACTCGGCCTACATCCACGGGCTCCTCGACGCCGGCGCGGCCGGCTACATCACGAAGGACCAGCACCCGACGGCCGTCCGCGAGGCCGTCCTGGCGGTCCACCGCGGCGAGGGCCGCTGGTTTGTGCCGATCCCGAAAAAGCCCGAGATGCTCTCGCCCCTCACCGGCCGCGAGCACGAGGTCCTGGTCCTGATGGCGCGCGGCGTCGACAACGCGGCGATCGGCGAGCGGCTGCGGATCGCGGAGAACACGGTCCGGAACCACCTCGCGGCGGTCTACTCGAAGCTCGGCGTGAGCTCAGCGCGCGAGGCCGTGGCGTGGGCCTGGGAAAACGGGATCGTTAAGGCGGCCTAGCCCGCCTCGGTCCCCGCGATGCGGTCGACGGACCGCCGGGCGCTCCCGCCGCCGCCCGCGGCGGAGCCTCGCTAGGAGTCGGCGCGAAGCCGCGGGGCGGCCCCGAACCCCGACACGGCCTCGGCGTAGCTTCGGGGTCCCGAATCTCGCCCGCACGATGCCCGGAACGCCCGTCAACAACGCGACCCCGAACGAGCGGAAGCTCAACTTCTGGGAAAAGCTCTACCTGCCGGAGATCTTCAAGGGCCTCGGCTACTCGGCCTCGAAGATGTCGCTCGACAGCTACGCCTTCGAGTACCCCGAGGAGCAGTGGTACCCGCCGGACTCGTACCGCGGGCGCCCCGTCTTGGTCGAGGAGCAGGGCCGGCCGCGGTGCGTCTCGTGCGGTCTCTGCGCCCGGAGCTGCCCGCCGCTCGCGATCTCGATGCAGGCCCACGAGGTCCACGACGACATCAAGGAGCGCGAGCCGGAGTGGTTCGAGATCAACATGCTCCGGTGCATCTACTGCGGGTTCTGCGAGGAGGTCTGCCCCGAGGAGGCGATTGTGATGTCGAAGGAGTACGACCTCACGTTCCAGAGCCGGGACGAGGCCCACTTCGGGCTCGACAAGCTCCTCGTGCCGAAGGCGCGTCTCCAGGACCGGCTCGATTTCCTCGAGCGCCGCCGCAACGGCCAGCCGGCCGGCGACTGGCAGCACAAGCCGGAGAACAACGTCCACACGCTCCGCAACCGGCTCGACTACGTGGCCCGCGTGGAGGACGCCGTCGCCGAGGCCGGCGAGGCCGACCCGGCCGAGCCGCTCGCCGAAGACGTCGAGGCGTAATGCTCGACGCGTACTCGGAGCCCCGCCGCGACGCCGCCACGCTGGCGGCCCGCCGCGAGGCGCTCGTCGACCAGCTCGGGTGGCTGGAGGACGAGGCCGCCGCGCTCGCCCCGCTCCTCGGGGCGCTGCCGGCGTGGGCCGTCGAGCAGGCCCCCCTCCCGAGCGACCTCTCGGCCAAGCAGACGTTCGCCGCGCTCGCCGCGCTCGACCGCGACGTCTACCCCGATTGGATCGCGCGCCTCCAGGCCGAGGACGCGCCCGCCTTCGAGACGCCCCCGCTGAAGGCCGAGGAGGACGCCAACGCCCGCGACCTCGACAGCCTGCTGAGCGACCTCCGTGCTGCCCGCGCGTCCCTCCGCGCGACCGTCGAGGCCGTGCCGGCCGAGGCCTGGGCCCGCCGCGCCACGCTCGACGGCGACGCAACGGACCTCTACGGGATCGCCCTCGCCATCGTCCAGCGCGACGCCGAGCACCTCAAGGAGCTCGCCTACCGGCTCCACGACGCCGACCTCCGCCCACCGAAGGGCTGAGCGCCCAACGTCCAGCCCCGTCGGCCTCGACGCCGAGGCAGAGGGCCGCGCACGGATGGGTGGGGAACGCGCGTTAGCCGGCCGACGCCAGGCATGCGCATCTTTCGGAAAGGCACCTCGTAGCTTGCCGGCGCCCCACCACCGCGCACGGACCCGCCCGACATGACGGCTCGCTACGCCCTTCGCCCGTCCCTCGTCCTCGCCGCGCTCGCGGCCCTCACCGCTCCCGCCCTCGCTCAAACCGACGCGCTGTCGGCCGAGGAGCTCGAGGCGCTCTACTGGGCCCGCCAGGAAGCTGCAACGCAGCGGTTCACCGACGCCGACGTGGCGTTCATGACGGGGATGATCGGGCACCACGCCCAGGCCCTCGTCATGTCCGAGATGGCCGAGCGGAACGGGGCCAGCCCGGCCGTCCGGCGGCTCGCCGCACGGATCGACAACGCCCAGCGCGACGAGATCGAGACGATGCAGCGCTGGCTCCGCGACCGCGGCCAACCCGTCCCGGAGGTCCACATCGAGGGCACGCGTCTGATGATCCACATGACCGGCGGCGAGGGCGAGCACGCCGGCATGGACCCCGGGCAGATGGATCACGGCCCACACGGCGGCGGCATGGCCCACGACCACGGCTCGATGCCCGGCATGCTCACGCAGGCCCAGCTCGACGAGCTCGACGCGGCCCGTGGCGCCGAGTTCGACCGGCTGTTCCTGACCTACATGATCGGCCACCACGAGGGCGCCGTCGTCATGGTCGACGACCTGTTCGCCTCCGACGGCGCGGCCCAGGGCGGCAACACGTTCAAGGTCGCCTCCGACATCCAGGTCGACCAGCGGACCGAGATCGCGCGGATGCAGCTCATGCTCGACCAGATGCCCGGCGCCACCGACTAGTCCCGCCACGGCCGACTCGGCCCGCCTCGACGCCGAACCGCCAGGTCGACGCAGTCAGGCGACCCTTCCTCCCCCCTCTCACCCTGCCCCCACCATGAGACGTCTTTTCGCCCGCACGCTCGGGCTGTTGCCCCTCGCCGCGCTCCTGCTCGGCCCCGCCGCCCACGCCCAGTCTACCCTCGACGACGACCGCGTCGGCCTCGCGGCCGGCCTGTTCGACGCCGAGGAGGCCATCTGGAACCTCCGGAAGATCTCGTCGACGCCGCCCGCTGAGGACTTTGTCGGCGTGACGAACTCGGACCTCGCCTTCAAGGGCGACTACGCCATCCAGGGCAACTACAACGGCGTCATGATCTGGGACCTGAGCGACCCCGCCCGCCCGGAGCTCGTGACCGAGTACCTGTGCCCGGCCTCCCAGAGCGACGTCTCCGTCTACGGCGACCTCCTGTTCGTCTCGGGCGAGGGCTTCGGCGGCCGGCTCGACTGCGGCACGCAGGGCGTCGACACGCAGGTCTCGGCCGACCGGCTCCGCGGCATCCGGATCTTCGACATCTCCGACATCCGGAGCCCCGAGTACGTCGCCAACGTCCAGACGTGCCGCGGCTCGCACACGCACTCGGTCCTGAAAGACCCGAACGACGACGAGAACGTCTACATCTACGTGTCCGGCTCGGCGCCGGTGCGGCCGGCGGAGGAGCTCCCGGGCTGCGCCTCGGGCACGCCCGACGAGAACCCGGAGTCGGCCATGTTCCGGATCGAGGTGATCCAGGTCCCGCTCGACAACCCGCAGGCGGCGGCCATCGTCAACAGCCCGCGCATCTTCGAGGGCCTCACGGCGCCCGAGGAGCACGGCCCGGCCCCGGCCGACATCCGCGCGATGGAGGAGGCCAAGGCCCGCGGCGCCTACACGATCGTGATCGGGGGGAACGAGCAGCTCGTCCCCGACCGGTACGTCCAGATGCTCCTCGCGCAGATGGTCGAGGCCCGCGGCGGCGAGGGCGCCCCGACGGCGGCCGACTCGACGATGCTCCGCGAGCAGATGCAGTCGATCGCCGAGGAGCGGTTCGGCATCTCGGCCGAGCCGTCTGAGGGCCGCGAGGAGGGCCCCGGCCCGAACCAGTGCCACGACATCACGCTCTACCCCGAGATCGGGCTGGCCGGCGGCGCCTGCGAGGGCTACGGCCTCCTCCTCGACATCAGCGACCCCGTCCGCCCGACGCGGATCACGGCCGTCGCCGACTCGAACTTCTCGTACTGGCACTCGGCCACGTTCAACAACGACGGCACGAAGGTCCTCTTTACCGACGAGTGGGGCGGCGGCGGCCAGCCGAAGTGCCGCGCCGACGACCCGAAGGAGTGGGGCGCCAACGCCATCTTCTCCATCGACGACGGCGAGCTCGACTTCGAGAGCTACTACAAGCTCCCGGCGGCCCAGACCGCGACCGAGAACTGCGTGGCCCACAACGGCTCGCTCATCCCGGTCCCCGGCCGCGACATCATGGTCCAGAGCTGGTACCAGGGCGGCATCTCGATCTTCGACTGGACGGACCCGCAGAACCCGGTCGAGATCGCGTACCACGACCGCGGCCCGATCGACGCCGAGCAGTTCCAGATGGGCGGCTCGTGGTCGGTGTACTGGTACAACGGGATGATCGTGAGCTCCGAGATCGCCCGCGGCCTCGACGTGTTCGAGCTCGTCCCGAGCGAGCACCTCACGCAGAACGAGATCGACGCGGCCAACACGGTCGAGTTCGCCTACCTCAACGCCCAGGGCCAGCCCAAGTACGACTGGCCGCCGTCGTTCGCCCTCGTCCGCGCCTACGTGGACCAGCTCGAGCGGACCGGCCGCCACTCGGCCGGTGACATCGCGACCGCCCGCCAGATGCTCGCCAGCGCCGAGGCCGCCAGCGGCGCCCAGCGGCGCCAGATCCTGACGGAGCTGGCCGACGGCGTCGCCGCCCAGACGTCCGGCCCGGATGCGGCGAAGATGGAGATGGCCGAGAACGCCCTCCGCGCCCTCGCCGCCGCGAGCTAGGCGCTCCGCGGCGTCCCGAACGCACCGCGCCCCCGCCCGCCTCGGCACCGAGGCGGGCGGGGGCGCTCTCGTTTCGACGGGCGGCGCGGGACGCCGAGATCAGCCGGCGATCTTGTCGGTGAACGTGACGAGGCGGGCCGCTTGGTGCCTGATGGCCGTCAGCGACTCCTCATCGACGCCGTCGCTGTTCGCGGTCACCGTGGTGCCGTAGGGGTTCCCGCCGGCGTTGAAGACCGAGCCGTCGGTGTAGCCGGGCGGGACGAGGACGCAGCCCCAGTGCATGGCCGTCACGTAGAGCGTGAGGAGCGTCGTCTCCTGCCCGCCGTGGTCGTTCTGAGCGCTCGACGTGGCCGTGAACGTCTTGTCGGCCAGCTTGCCCTCCTGCCAGATCGGCCCGAGCGTGTCGATGAACGACCGCATCTGGCTGGCGGCGCCGCCGTAGCGCGTCGGGGCCGAGAAGAAGTAGCCGTCGGCCCAGACCATGTCGTCGGTCGAGACGACCGGGACGTCGGCCTCGCGCTCTTTCTGGGCGGCCCATGCCTCCTGGGCCTGGACGACCTCCTCGGGCGCGGTCTCGGCGACCTTCCGGAGGCGGACCTCCGCGCCAGCCGCTTCGGCGGCCTCGGCGGCGGCTTGGGCCATCGCGTGGTTGTGGCCGTAGGTGGAGTAGTAGACGACGAGGATCTTGGACATGGCAAGGGAGAGAGGATGTCCCGTGCGACGGCGCGGCACGGATGCCTGTTCCAACAACTAGCAGCTCCCCTGCGCCGAAGGCGCCCACACCGCCGACGACCCGGCCGGCGCCCCGCTCGGCGGCGTGCCCGAGGCGGACCGGGCCGAGACCAGCAGAGCCGCCCCCCGACGCAGCCAGCCCGCCTCGGCCGACTCGCGGGCTACTCGACGTGCGAGAAGTCGAACGCGCCGCAGTCGTGGTCCTCCTTGAACGCCTCCCAGTCGCGCTTGACGCGGCGCGCGGCCGTCTCGGCGAACCGGACCATGTCGTTCGTGAACACAGGCGGGAAGGTGGTCTCGAGGATCCGCTGCTCGGGGTCGGCCTCGATGCCGGTGTGCTCGTCGGACCGGGCATGGGGCTGGGCGAGCGCCCGGCCGCAGATGTCGGCGTAAGTCGCCATCTCGTCCTCGTCGAGGTCCTCGACGTCGATGTCGTCCTTGAACGGGCTCCGCTCGCGGACGAGGAACAGCTGGTCCTCGATCTCGGCGCGGCCATAGAACGGGTCGCCGCCGACGAGGTGGACCTGCTGGGCGCGGACGACGGTCTCGGCCTCGTCGGAGTCCGAGTCGCGGTCGGCCTGGGGCGGGACGAGCCCGCGCAGGGCCGACGGCCGGGCCTGCTTCATCTCGAGGATCCGGGCCTCGGCCGGGTCGTCGGGGTCGGGGCCCTCGACGAGCACCCAGAACCGGTCGAGCCCCAGGCTCGCCGTCCCGCTCCCCTTTTTGACGGCCACGTCGCAGACGGTGAAGTAGCCGTCGCGCTGGCCGTAGACCTCGACCTCGTTGTCCTCGACGTACCCGTCGATGACCTCCTGGAACGCCTCACGGTGCTTCGAGTGCGGGACGATCTCCTCGGTCGAGCGGAACCGCCCCTTCTCAACGTCGACCGACTCCGCCAGGAACTCGCGCCGAGGCTCGGTCGCGCCCTTGAGGAGGTCCCGGATCATGTCCGGCGAGTTGTCGATCCGGTACTCGTGCCACTTTTCGGCGTCGTCCTTGGCGAACGCCGTGAGACCTGCGAGGTAGCCCCCAGCGAACGCGCGGACGACCTCCCGCCGGACCTTTTTCTTGAACCCGTTCCGCCGGCAGGCCAGCCAGAACCCGACCGACCCGCGCTTGACGTCGTACGAGAACGGGGCGAAGGCGGCCTCGTCGAAGTCATTCACACCGAAGATGGGCGCGCCGTCCTCGTTCGGCATCACGCCGAAGTTCTCCGGGTGGACGTCGCCGAGCGTCACGACGGCGGGGAGGTCGCCGTCGGTGCCGGCGTAGTCGCGGTAGTAGAGGAGCGCCGTGCCGCGGAAAAAGTCGTAGAGGTCGTCGGCCAGCTTGTCGAACTTCGACTGGGCGCCCTCGGGCCGGTTGAGGATCCGGAACTGGTGGTCCTCGCGGAGGGTCCGGCGGACGTGGAGCCGCCGCTCGTAGGGTGGCAGGAGCGCCGGGTGGACGACGACCGCGTCGCCGTCGGCGACGCGGCGGGCGAGGGCGGCGTAGGCGTCGGTCCGGTCGCGCTCCGGCGAGCGGGCGCCCTGAAGGATGAGCATGGCGGGCGGGGCGGGGCCCGGTGCCTACGCGACCCCGGTGCCCCGTGTGCCCGC
>JAAXJP010000380.1 GCA_012269805.1 Rubrivirga sp. | reverse complement strand
GGCCCGACGGCGCGGCGTCGGGCCCGCGCACGCCCTCGCCCGTCGCCTCGCCCGCGGGGGCGGCGCCGTCGCCGAGGTGGTCGGTGCGAGTAGGGTCGGTGGGCACGAGGGCGTGAACGCGAGAGCGGGCCGGAAGGTCTACGGGCCGGGCGAACCTCAGGAGAACGTCAGGGGCCCGGCGCCGGCGGGCGGCGTGCTAAAACGTTTGTCCGATGGAGATGTAGAGCTGGGCCCGGCCAAAGAACTGACGCGCGGAGATGGCCTCGGGATCGAAGTCGGTCCCATTCAGGCGGGCGTCGATGTAGCCCCGGGCATCGCCGCTCTCGGGGTCGTCGATCTCGGCGCCGCCGAAGCAGACGGGGTCGCTGGCGTAGATCGAGTCGCCGCAGTAGACGCGAGCGGGCTGGCGGAGGTCGAGGTAGGACGGGTTCACCTTGAAGCCGAACCCGACGGCGACGAACCCGACCGGCGTGAGGTACTGGATGCCGGTCCCGACGGCCACCCGGAGGCCGCCCTCGTTCTCGAGGATCTCGGCCAGGGTCGAGTCGGCCGGGGCCCCACCGGCGCGGAGGAGGTCTTCCGCCGGCGCGGAACTCGGGGCGCCGATGTAGCCGGCGTCCGTGAACACGTTGACGCCCCACTGCGGGCCGAGCGCGCTGAGGGGGAGGTTGAGCTGGACGCTCCCCGACATCTTGTACCGCCCGCCGGCGCCGACGTAGTTCACGTCGCGCGAGCTCGTAATGAGCGACGGGTCCGGCGTCACGCCCGGGGTCTCGACGGGCGGCGTGATCGAGAACGTCTTCGGCCCGAGCCGGGCCGCCGCCCAGCCGCGGACGTCGGACGTCCCGCCAGAGTAGAACAGCTGGTCGCGGAAGAGGACGTAGTCGCCGACGTCGTCGGGCGTCGTCCCCGCCAGCGGGAGGAGGCCGCCGACGATGCCGCGCAGCACGACGCCGGTGCGGCGGCCCCGCAGCGGGACCGTGGCCGTCGCCGCGAGGCGCGCGCGGCCGTACGCCACGTCGCCGCCGGCGACGGAGACCGACGGGCGGAGGACGAACCCGCGCGTCGGCTGGAGCGGGTCGTCGAGGGTGCCGTAGACGACGTCGAGGCCGAGCACGCCGGTCGTGGCCTCGAGCGTGTCGGGGAGGAAGGGGCCCGGCGGGAGGGCGAACTGGCCGGCGTCGAGGAGCCGGATGCCGAGCCCGCGCGAGAGGTCGCGCATCCGGCCTGTGACCGAGAGCGCGGCCGTCTTGAGCGGGGCCAGCGTGAGGAGGAGCGTGTTGGCGACCTCGGCCGTCGCGCTCGACTCGATCTCGTCGTCGCGGACGCGGTACGAGGGCTGGAGCGTGTACGAGAGCCGCCGGTCGAAGACGTAGGGCTGGCGGAACGGGGCCGACACGCGGAGGTCCGTGATCGGCCCGCCCGAGACCGACGTGGCGCCGGTCCCGCCGATCCCCGACAGGAGCCCCGTCCGCCACTCGGCGTCGACGCCGAGCTGGCGGGCCCCGCCGAACGCGTTCCGGTGGGTGGCCGAGGCCCGGAGCGTGACGCCGCCGTCGGTGAAGTAGCCCGTGAACGCCTGGAGCACGCGGCTCGGCCCCCGCCGCACGCGCACGACGACGGGCACCGTCGTGTCGCCCCGGACCGCCTCGGGCGCCACGTCGACGAGGGCGAGCTCGAACAGGCCGAGGCCGAACACCTCACGCTGGCCGTCGGCGAGCGCGCTCGCGTCGAACAGGTCGCCCGTCTCGAACGGGAGCTCGCGCGTGATCACGTCGCGGGCCAGCGACGCGTCGCCCTCGACCCGGATCTCCCCGACGCGGGCCCGAGGCCCCACGTTGACCTTGACGCGGACGTCGGCCCGGAGGCCGGTCGTGTCGGGGAACTGCTCGGCCCCGGCGTCGGCCCAGGCGTAGCCCCGGTTGCGGAGCCACGAGATCGTCTCGCTCTGCAGCTGGACGAGCGCGAAGTTGTCGAGCCGGTCGCCGGTCCGGACGGCCGGCCGCCGCTTAAAGGCGGCCCAGTCCTCGCGGAGCCCGGGGGGCAGCACCGACGCCACGTCGCTCTGGCCCGGCCCCGCGAACGAGACCTCGCCCACGAGGAGGGGCGGCCCCTCGTCGATCACGAACGTCACGCCGACCGTGTTGTCGGTCGTGTCGAGCGCGACCTCGTAGTCGACCTCCGCGAGCGGGAACCCGCTCGACTCGTAGTACCGCGTCAGGCGGACGACGTCCTTCGCCGTCTCGATCGGGTCGAACGGGTACGGGATGTCGCTCCCGCGCGGGATGAGGCCGAAGAGCGGGCCCGGCGGGGCCGTCGTCGCGATCTGGAGCTGGAGGTTCTCCTCGAGCAACGTCTGCCCGTCGACGAAGTCGAAGCCGACCGAGCCCACCGTCGTCTCGTCGTCGACGAGCGTGAGCGGGACCTGGGCCTGCGCGGCCGAGAGGGCGCCGAGGACGAGGAGAAGGGCGGAGAAGCGGGCAGACACGCGGGGGCGGAGGGGACGCGGACAAGCTACCGACCGCCAGGATCGGCTCACGAGGACGCGGGCACCGGGCCGCTCCGGGCGGCCGCGTCGGGCAGCGCGTCGCCGCCGGCCCCGGACACCTCCGGCGCGGCCGACGGTTCCGGCCGGCCCCCATTCCCCACCGACTCGTGGACGGCCTCGACCGCCTCCGCCTCGCCGCGCTCGCGGTGCTTCCGGAACGCGCCGGCCTTCTGCGCCCACATCTTCCGAAGCCGCGACTTCCGCGGCCGCACGCGGCGCTCGTGGAGCGCGGCCACGACGGCGCCGGCCACCAAGATCAGGCCGGAGAGGTAGACCCAGAACACGAACGCCAAGATCAGCCCGAACGCCCCGCCGAGCCCGCCGAGGCCCTCGCCCGAATCGGCGTACCGGTCGAAGTCGGCGACGTAGGTGGCGTAGTAGGTGAACCCGTTCTTGGCCAGCTCGAACAGGATGGCCGCCGCGGCCGCGCCCGCGAGCGCGCTCCGCTTCGGCGGCTTCGGCCGGGGCACGAAAAAGTAGAGCTGGGCCATCATCCCGACCGTCAGGAGGTAGGGGACGAGGAACGTGACGGTCTGGAGCAGCCCGCCCGTGGCCGTCCCCACGAACCCGGGGTCGAGCCCGACGCGGGCCGCCAGTTCGCCGCTCCGCGCGCTGAGGAACCGGGCGGCCGTCGTGATCCCGAACGAGAGCAAGAACAGGCTCCCGACCTGGGCCACCATCCGGAGGTCGAAGACGTAGCCGCCGAGGATCGAGCGCATCTGGTGCCGGCTCTCCCCCATCGCCGCGCCGACCACGTAGCGGAGCGTCGCGAACATCGTGATGACGGTCGCGATAAAGAAGAGGGCACCGAACGTCGTGATGGCCCCCGACGCCTCCTGGAGCTGGAACACGAGGTCGACGAGGCCGTCGCTCTGCGCCGGCGGGAGGAACCCGCGGAGGAACTGGGACACGGTCGTGAACGCGTCCTCCTGCCGGAGCACCTGGCCGAAGATGCCGACCGCGAGCAGGATCAGCGGGAGGAGCGTGACGAGCGTCTTGAACGCGATGGCCTGCGCCCACAGGAACACGGGGTCCGTGGTGAACACCTTGAGCAGGCCCCGGCCATAGTACTGGGGGACCGTCAGGGCCTGTTTCGCGTGGTAAGCAGCCGTGCGGAGCATCGGACGGAGAGTACGATGGCCCGTCCCCGGGGGTCCACAGGGACCGCCCCACGCCCCACTCAGGCCGCGTCCGCCTACGCCCGGCCCCGTCGGCCCCGGCGCCGAGGCGACGCCGGGCGCCTCCTGCGGGCTACGCCGACGCCTTGCGCTGGCTACGCCGACGCCTTGCGTTCCTCGTAGATCGGCGGCGCGCCGTCGGTGATGGTCGCGGCCGTGATCCGGCAGACGGCGCCGGCGTGGGCCTCGGGCGCGTCGAACATGAGGTCGAGGAGCGCGTCCTCCATCACCGACCGGAGCCCCCGCGCGCCGGTCTCGAGCGCGACGGCCTTCTCCACGACCGCGTTGAGCGCGTCGTCGTCGAGGAGCAGGTCGATGCCGTCCATCGCGAACAGCTTCTGGTACTGCCGGACGAGCGCGTTCTTGGGGTCCGTCAGGATCCGCCGGAGGTCGGCCGGGGTGAGCGCGTCGAGCGCGGTCAGGACCGGGAGCCGGCCGATGAGCTCGGGGATGAGCCCGTAGCGGAGGAGGTCGTCGGGCTCGGCGTGGCGGAAGAGCGTCGGGTCCTTGGGGTCGGCGGTGGCCTGCCCCTCGTGGTGGAACCCGATCTGACCGCGCGAGAGGCGCCGCGCGATCTGGGGCGCGAGCCCGTCGAAGGCGCCGCCGCAGATGAACAGGACGTTCCGCGTGTCGAACTGGACGAGCGACTGCTCGGGGTGCTTCCGCCCGCCCTTTGGCGGGACGCCCGCGACGGTCCCCTCGAGCATCTTGAGGAGCGCCTGCTGGACGCCCTCGCCCGAGACGTCGCGCGTGATGGAGGCGTTGTCGCCCTTGCGCGAGAGCTTGTCGACCTCGTCGACGTAGATGATCCCGCGCTCGGCCCGCTCGACGTCGTAGTCGGCCGCCTGGAGAAGGTGGCTGAGGATCGACTCGACGTCCTCGCCGACGTAGCCGGCCTCGGTCAGCGCCGTCGCGTCGGCGATGGAGAACGGGACGTCGAGGATCTTGGCGAGCGTCCGCGCGAGGAGCGTCTTGCCGGTCCCGGACGGCCCGAGGAGGAGGATGTTCGACTTTTCGAGCTCGACGTCGTCGTAGGCGTGGAGGTACTCCTCGGCCTCGATCCGCTTGTAGTGGTTGTAGACGGCGACGGAGAGCGCGCGCTTGGCGATCTCTTGGCCGATGACGTGCTCGTCGAGCGACGCCTTGATCTCGCGCGGCGTCATCCGCCGCGGCCGGCCGGCGGACGACCGGCGGCCCGCGCCGGTCCCGGCCGGGACGTACGCCTGGAGGTCGCCCCGCACGATGCCCGAGGCGTCGTGGATGCAGCGGTCGCAGATGTAGACGTCGGGCCCGGCCACCATCGAGGTCACCTCGTGGGCCGTGCGGCTACAGAACGAGCAGCGGATAACGTCGTCGCCGCCGGGGGGCATGGGCGCGCGGGTGGAAGCGAGGCGGCAATCTAGGGCCACTGGCGGGGACGCCCGGCCTCTTCGACCGATTGTCCGCGATGCCCCTACGACGGACTCCGTCGGCGGGCCCAGCGAGGCGGGCCGGGCGGGCCGCCGACGGGCTAGTTTGGGGGCCCGCCCCGGTAGCTTAATTGGATAAAGCGACGGCCTTCTAAGCCGTTGAGTCCAGGTTCGAGTCCTGGCCGGGGTGCCGACGACCGGCTGACGGAGGGGTGGCAGCCTGCGGCGGTACGCTGCCGGCTCCCCACTCGGAGCGCCATGGACTTTTCCGACCGCGACCTCGTCGATTGCGACCCCGCCACGGCGGCCGGGTTCGCCGGCGCCATCGTCGAACTCGTCGGCGCCGTCGTCGCGGCCTCCGGCGGCTCCCGCCGCGAGGGCGTGCTCCGCGCCGTGGACCGACTGGCCGAGCTCTCGGTCCTCGCCCAGAGCGCCGGTCGGCCCGACGTCGCCGCCGTGTACGAAGCCGTCGCCGCCGAGTCCCTCGACCTCGTCTGAGCCCGCCGTGGTACCGTATCGGAGACCCCGCGCGCGGGCACGGGAGCCGGCAAAGGCCCGCTACCGGTGCGACCGGATCAGGAAGAAGGAGGCGACGAGCCCGACGAGGACGATGCCGAGAGCGAGGTCGAGCACGGGCGGGAGGTCGAGAAACCCGGGGCGGCAGGCCCGGCAGGTGCAGCCAGGACGGCGGGGCGCACGCCCCTTTAGGGTAGAGGGACCGCCTCCGTCTCGCATAGGAGACGCGCACTATAGCACCTGGGAACGACGAGGCGGAGCCCGGGCTTTCCCCCAGCCCAGCTTTAGAGCGCAAGCCCTACATTCTTCGGCAGTTGAGACAACCCCTGGCCCCTGTCTCCATGGACTCCCACATAGGCGAGACCGCGCCGATGACGCCCGGCCGGATCGCGCTCATCGTCGCCCTCCTCTGCCTCGCGCTCACGTTCGGCCTCCTCGGCTGACGGCGCCGACCCGCGCACGCCGCCACGGCGGCACCACCGGCCTGCGCACGGATCTCACGAGCGCGGCCCCCACGCCGCCGTAGATTAGGCGGCGCGGTGCCGTGGCCGAGGGGTTAGGCACAGGTCTGCAAAACCTGGTACACCGGTTCAAATCCGGTCGGCACCTCCGACTCCGCCCCGTCGGCATCCCCGGCGGGGCGGACGCGTGTCGGTCCGCCTCGGCATCGAGGCGGGCGGGGCGCCGGTCAGCGGAGCAGGTCTTCCAACCCGTCCTTGACGGCCGACGTGGACCCGGCCACCTCGGCCTTCCCGCGGACGGCGCCGGCCAGGAACCGGACCACGTACCACGGGATCGCGCCGACGCCGAAGATGGAGATCCGCCCGCCCCCGGTCGTGGCGTTCGAGCCGCTCGTCGCCGAGCCCATCGCCTGGGCGCACTGCCGGGCGACGGCGTAGAGCCGCGACTGCTCGCCAAGGTCGAAGTGGCCGACGGTGCGGAGTTCGCGGGCGAACTCGGACTGGGAGACGATGTGGAGGCTGGCCATGGACGTCGGTGTGAGCAGGACGTGGCCGACAGGGTAAACCTCAGGGCGGATATCCCACAAATCGGCACCCCTCGGGTCGCGTGGACTGGCGGACCGGGCCAAGCGGCGGACCCTGGATGCGAGTGAGACATTGGACCTCGTTCCTCCCGCTCATCTGACTCTCTCGCATGCGCCTCGCTCCTCTCGCGGCCATCGCCGCCCTCTTCGTCGCCGCCGGCTGTTCGGGCGGCACCGAGGTCCTCCAGGCCCCCGAGGCCCCGGCCTCCACCGAGCCCACGTTCGACCCGCTCACCGAGGCCGAGCTGGCCGAGGCCGAGCCCGAGGCGTTCTCCGTCCCGGTCGTTTACGACACGCTCGCGAACGGGCTCAAGGTCGTCATCTCCGAGGACCACTCGGCGCCGACGGCCGTCGTCGCGGTCTACTACAACATCGGGTTCCGGATCGAGCCCCGCGACCGGACGGGCTTCGCTCATCTCTTCGAGCACATGATGTTCCAGGGCTCGGAGCACCTCGGCAAGAACGAGTTCATCGGGCTCGTCCAGCGCAACGGCGGCGTCCTCAACGGCTCGACGCGGTTCGACTTCACGAACTACTTCGAGATCGTCCCCGCCAACACGCTCGAGACGATGCTGTGGGCCGAGGCCGACCGGATGCGCGGGCTCCAGGTCACCCAGGAGAACCTCGAGAACCAGCAGGGGGTCGTCGCCAACGAGGTCCGCGTCAACGTCATCAACCAGCCGTACGGCGGGTTCCCCTGGCTCGACCTCCCCCAGGAGGCCAACGAGAACTGGTACAACGCCCACAACTTCTACGGCGAGTTGAGCGACCTCGAGGCCGCCACGCTCGAGGACGTCCAGGCCTTTTTCGACACGTACTACGCGCCGAACAACGCCGTCGTGGTCGTCGTCGGCGACGTGGACCCGGACCAGACGATGGCGTGGATCGAGGAGTACTTCGGCGGGATCGAGCGGGCCGACGTGCCGCCCATCCCGGACCTCCGCGAGCCGCCGCAGACCGAGGAGAAGCGGGCCACCAAGGTCGACTCGCTCGCGACCCGACCGGCCCTCGCCTTCGCCTACCACATGCCGCCGCGCAACTCGGAGGCGTACTTCGCGATGGGGCTCATCCAGCAGATCCTCCTCGAGGGCGACGACAGCCGCCTCCACCAGTCGCTCGTCACCGAGAACGGCGTGACGGCAGACGTGAGCGGCGGGATCAACTGGCCGCTCGGCAACATGTACAACTACAACGGGCCGATGCTCTGGTCCGGGTGGTTTATCCACGACCCGGAGACGGAGCCCGACTCGGCGCTCGCGCTCATCGACGCCGAGATCGAGCAGCTCCGCGAGGAGGGCGTCGCGCCGGACGTCCTGGAGCGGGCCAAGGTCAAGCTCCGGAGCGACCTCTACGACACGATCGGCGGGACGTTCGGCTTCGGCCGGGCCGACCTCCTCGCGTCGTTCGCGCTCTTCGACGACGACCCGGCTCGGATCAACACGCTCGTCGAGCGCTTTGAGCGCGTGACGCCGGGGCTCATCCGGCGGACCGCCCGCGAGTGGCTCCGCCCCGAGAACCGGACCGTCATCACGCTCGATGCCGCCGGCGGCGGCTCGTAGGCGCGGCCCCGCCCGCC
>JAAXJP010000511.1 GCA_012269805.1 Rubrivirga sp. | reverse complement strand
CCTAGTTTCGGTCCTCGCCTTCGACGCCTGCGGCGACGACGCGCCCGACCTCCCGACCGAAGACCTCGCGACGGCCGACGCCCTCGCCGACGCGATGCTGGCGCGCTACGAGTCCAACCTCGGCGACGTCGAGGCCTTCACGGTCGTGGCCGCGGGCGCCGAGGCGCGCTACACGGTCTCCGACGACACGACGGGCCTCGACCGGTTCGGCACGCCCGACATCGGGCCGGTCGGCGACGCGGCGCCCGAGCCGGAGGCGCAGCTCCTGTTCGTCCAGGTGCCCAACGTGGCCCGCCTCGCGGCCGGGCTCCGGGGGGCGACCCTCGCCGGCCCGCTCGCGCGCGACGGCCGCCGCGCCTACGGCCTGACCACCGACGACCCCGGCGCCCTGTTCGGCCAGCCCGGCGTCGCCTCCCGCGACACGACCGAGACCCGCGAGTTCCGCGTCTACGTCGACGCCGCGACCTTCGACGTCCTGGAGATCTACCAGATCGTCTCGGCCGACTCGCTCGCCCAGCCGATCACGAGCCGGATCATCTACAGCGACTTCCAGGAGACCGACGGGCTCGTCCTCCCGCACACGGTCCGGCAGGTCGAGACGGGCATGAACCAGGCCATGGACGACGCCGACCGGATGGTGATGGGCGGGCAGATCGGGATGGCCATCGAGCGGCTGAAGATGGAGCCGGCCAGCCCCGAGCGCGACGCCCAGCTCGCCGACCTCGAGGCCCAGCAGCGGATCGTGGCCGAGGGCGTCACGGACATGACGATGGAGGTCACGTCGGTCCGCGTCGGCGCGGGCGACCCGGCGGAGTAGCGGGCGACCCCCTCCGCCGCGGCGCCGAGGCGGGGGGAGCGGGAATCACCGACGGCGGGGTCGCGTCCCACGGGTCCTGTCCCATCGACCCCCTCTAGACATGGACCTCACGAACGCCGTCGTCGTCGTCACCGGCGCCACAAAGGGCATCGGCCTCGCCACCGCCCGCCGCTTTCTGGACGCCGGCGCCCGCGTGGCCGGCTTCGCCCGGTCCAACGACGACCTCGACCGACTCGCCGAGACGTTCGGCGACGGCTTTACGCCGGTCGTCTGCGACGTGACCGACGCCGACGCCACGAAGGACGCCATCGACGGGGTCGTGGAGGACCTCGGGCAGCTCGACGTGCTCGTCAACAACGCGGGCCTGGGGCGCTTCGGGCCGGTCGACGACCTCGACCTCGACGACTGGGACGCGCAGATCGACACGAACCTCTCGGGCGTCTTCCACTGCACGCGCGCGGCCGTCCCCCACATGAAGGAGCAGGGCGAGGCCCGGGGCGCCGACGAGACGGGCGGGTTCATCGTCAACGTGGCCAGCATCGCCGGGCTCATCGGCAACCCGGAGCTCAGCGCCTACAACGCGTCGAAGCACGGCCTCCGCGGGTTTTCCGATTCCATCATGAAGGAGCTCCGGCCGTTCGGGATCAAGGTGAGCTGCGTGTACCCGGGCTCGGTCGCGACGGGGTTCGGCGGGACGGACCCGAAGCCGACGGCCATGTCGCCGGAGTCGATCGCGGAGACGATCCACCACGTGGTCGCGGCGCCGCACCAAACGCTAATCTCGGAGGTCGTCCTCCGGCCGATGGTGGGGCGGAAGAGCTAGCCGGTGGCGAATCGAGGCGGCGCCAGCCGCGCGCGCCCTCTATTCTCCGTCCGTCCTGCCTCCCCGTCCAGACATGCGCGCTCTCATTGTCCTCGCGGCCGTTACCCTCGCCGGGTGCGGCGGCACCGCCGGCCTCAGCGGCTCCGTCATTCCGCCGCGCCTGAGCGACCAGGACTCGGGCGTCGACGTGCTCCTCATCGCGGCGCACGCCGTGGACGAGGCCGTCGTCTGGGCCTCGGGCGCCGAAGGGACCGTCGTCAAGACCACCGACGGCGGGGCGACGTGGGAGGCCGTCCCGGTCACGACGCCGGGCGCCGACACGCTCCAGTTCCGCGACGTCGTCGCGCTCGACGCCGAGACGGCGTGGGCCCTCGCCATCGGCACCGGCG
>JAAXJP010000539.1:1550-2030 GCA_012269805.1 Rubrivirga sp. | reverse complement strand
CGTCGCCGTTCCAGGCGCCCTGGGGGAGCGTCGGCGTGGCGAGCCCGAAGACCGGCCCGTGGCCGCCCTGCGCCCCGGCCAGCTGACCCGCGAGGGCCGCCGCCAGGACGAGGGCGACGGGGAGTACGCGCGTCATCTAGGCGGCCATCTGGCGGCACGTCTCGGCGCAGCGGCGGCAGGCGTCAGCACACGCCTGGCACGCCTCGGAATCGAACGTCGCGCACTCCTCGGCGCACGCCTCGCAGAGGTCGGCGCAGATGGCGCAGACGCGGGCGACATAGTCGGAATCGCGCGCCATCATCTGGACGCACGCCGTACACAGGTCGGTGCAGTCGAGGCAGAGCGCGAGGCACCGGGCCATTGCCTCCTCGCCGACGTGCTCGGCGAGGCAGGCGTTGGCGGCGGTGACGCACGCGTTGCAGGCGTCGATGCAGTCTTGAAGGTCTTGGGAGAGGGTGGCCATGGGGAAAGAGAGGGAGA
>JAAXJP010000539.1:0-1540 GCA_012269805.1 Rubrivirga sp. | reverse complement strand
ACCCCGGCCTCGCGGAGCCCGGACTCGGTCACGCCGCCGGTCCGGCAGCACCCGGCGAGCTCGCCGTCGCCGACGACGGCGGGGACCGCCCGGACGCCGAGGTCGACGGCGCGGCGGGCCACGGCCTCGTCCGTCAGGTCGTGGACCTCGACCTCGCACGAGTCGCAGGCGACCCGGCGGACGAGGGCGACGGCCTCCTCGCAGAGGGGGCAGCCGGTGGTGTAGACGTCGATCTTTCGTAGAGCGGTCATGGCGGGGAGGGAGGGTTCAGGCGTCCAACGGCCCTGGGGGTAGGACCAACGTTTCGCGTTCACGTGGTCTTAACCGAACCCCGGGCCTGGCGTGCGCGCCCAACGGCCCGTATCGTCCGGGCCCCGCCGCCGCCGATGTTCCGAGGCTACACGCACCTCCCCCTCCGCCGGATCGCCCTCTGGGGCTTCGGGCTCCACGCGCTCTGGGAGTTCGCCCAGTGCACGCTCCTCTACGACATGTGGAGCTGGGGCTTCTGGCGGGCGACGGCCTGGATGTGGGGGGCCATCGCGGGCGACGTCGTCATCACCCTGGGCGTCGCCCTCGGGGCGGCGCTCCTCGTCGGCGCCCGGCGGCTCGACCCGCCCGACGGTGTCGGCTGGGGTGCCCTCTTGGGCGTGGGGCTCGTGGCCTCGGTCGGGCTCGAGTGGGGCGCGCAGGCGCTCGAGCTCTGGGGGTACTCCGACCTCATGCCGACCGTGACCGTCCTGGGCCACACGGTCGGGCTCTCGCCCGTCGTCCAGGTCACCACGCTCCCCGCCCTCGCCGTGTGGGGCGCCACGAGGGGCCAACGCGCGACCTGACAGGGATTTAAGGTTCGGGGCCAGCAAGGGGCGGCATCTTGCGCAACCCCCCGGACCGTGAATGGACGCCGCCCCCGCCCCGCGCGTCGCGAACCTCGACCTCCTCCGCGCGCTGGCGATCGCGCTCGTGGTCCCGGTCAACCTCGTCGGCGAGCGGGTCCTCGACGGCGGCCCGGCGCTGAACCACGTGTTCGAGTCGGGGTGGGTCGGCGTCGACCTGTTCTTCGTGCTCTCGGGGTGGCTCATCGGCGGGCTCTACTGGCGCGAGCTCGGCCGCCACGGCGACGTCGAGGTCGGCCGGTTCTGGGCGCGGCGGTGGCTCCGGACGATCCCGCCCTACCTCGTCGCGCTCGTCACGGTGTACGGGCTCCGGGCCGCGTTCACGGACAACCCGGACCCGTTCGACTGGCGCTACCTCGTGTTCGTCCAGAACTACACCGGGATGCCGTACTGGGGCGTGAGCTGGTCGCTCTGCGTCGAGGAGCACTTCTACCTCGGGCTCCCCATCGTGCTCGGGCTCGCGCTCCGGGTCCGGGGCGGCGTCCCGGTCGCGCTCGGGGCCGCCGCGGCCCTCTCGCTCGTCGCCCGGGTGCTGACGGTCCCGGACGGGGCCGACCCGTGGGGGCCGCAGTACACGGACACCCACATGCGCCTGGAGGGGCTCGCGCTCGGCGTCGCGGCGGCCTGGGTCCGCTACGAGCGGCCCG
>JAAXJP010000249.1 GCA_012269805.1 Rubrivirga sp. | reverse complement strand
CGCGGGCGGCGTGACGCCGCAGCTCCGGCCCACCGAGTGGGGCGTCGAACTGACGATGGCCGTGAACGCCGTCGCGCCGTACGCGCTGACGGAGTCCCTGCGCCCCCTTCTCGAGTCGACGGCGGCGGTCCACGGCGGGGCCCGCGTGGTCACGGTCGCGAGCGAGGCCCACCGGTTCGCGTGGCTCCCCGAGGCGGACCCTGCCGACCTCGCCGAGGCGCTCCGCCAGCCCCCGGGGCCGTACGTCCCCATCGTCGCCTACTTCCGGGCCAAGTTGGCCGCCATGGCGTGGACGCTGGAGCTCGCGCGCCGGCTGGAGGGTACCGCCGTGACGGCCAACGCGTGCCACCCCGGCCTCGTCCGGACGGCCGTGTTCGACGGGATGGGGCTCGTCGGCTCGGCGGCGAAGCTGTTCTCGGCCCTCTACCTCTCGCCCGAGACCGGCGCGGAGGCGCCGTTCCGACTGGCCACGGCGCCCGAGTACGGGGAGCGGACCGGGCGCTACGTCGTCCGGAGCTTTTTCACCCGCCCGCACGAGGCGAAGCCGTCCAAGGCCGCGCGGACGCCGGCCAACGGCGCCGTAGTCTGGGAGGCCCTGTCGCGGCTGGCGAGCTAGTCCGCCGGTGCTGGCGCGAGCGGGACGGACGCCCGGACGGTCGTGCCCGCCTCGGTAGCCACGTCGAGCGACCCGCCGAGGCCGACGGCCCGGTCGCGCATCGTGGTCATCCCGAAGCCCGACGGGGCGCCGTCGCCCGCGACGGGGACCGGCGGGCGGAACGTGCCGTCGTCGGTGACCTCGACCACCGCGCGGCCGTCGCGGGCGGCCACGCGGACCGACACCGTCGACCCGCCGCTGTGCTTGACGGCGTTCTGCACGGCCTCCTGCCCGATCCGGTAGAGTTGGAGCGCGTGGGCCGAGGGGAGCGCCCCGTACCGGTCGCCCTCGGCGTGGACGGCCGCGTGCATGCCGGCCCGCCGCGCGCGCGCCTCAGCAAACCGCCGGAGCTGCGCGGCCAGTCCCTCGACCGTGATCTCGGGCGAGTGGAGCGCCCAGACGGTCTCTCGCAGCTGCCGGAGCGCCTCGCGGGCGTCGGCCTCGACCTCGTCCAGCGTCACGGGCGAGTCGCCCTCGGCGCGCCGAGCGAGCCTCGCCAACTCGACGCCGGCCAGCAGCGACGAGAGCTGCGCGCCGACAGAGTCGTGGAGGTCGCGGCTGATCCGCGTCCGCTCGGCTTGGCGCTCGGCCTCGACGAGCCGGGCCTGCGCGTCCCGGAGCTCGTCGAGCGTCGCCGACAACTCGCCGTTGGCCCGCTCCAGCAGCCGCGCGCTCTCCGCGTTCCGGTACGCTTGCCGGTAGATCGACCGGTTGACGACGAGGGCGAGGGCCACCACGAGCGGCGGGAACTCGATCTGGTCGGCCAGCACGTCGGCCGACGTCCCATACAGCACGGCCCCGACCACGATGACGGGGAGGGTCGCCAGCATCGCCCCCGGGACGGCACGCGTCGGCGGGTGGATGAGGACGGCCACGAGGAGGAGCGTGAACGCGTAGAGCGGGAACGCGAAAACGTTCGGCTCGAACCAGATCCCGAAGGCGCCCCCGAGCAGGACGAACCACGCGCCGAGCGCCGACGCCAGCCGTCGGTCGGGCGCCGGACCCCGCGGGGTCCGGCGGTCCCAGACGAGGTAGGCGCCGAGGCTGACGACCGCCGCGATCCGCCAGACGAGGAGCCCCCAGTAGTACGTCGGGTTCTGCGCCCAGTAGCCGTTCTGAAGGCTCAGCCACTCGTCAACGTAGAACAGCGGGAGGTTGACCAGGAGGCCGGCCCACGCCACGACCCGCGCCCGGCGCCGCGCCTGTGCCGCGAGGTCGGACTCGACGGCGCCCTGAACCCGCGTCTCGCCGAACGGGTGCACGGCGAACGCGGAGCGGAGCCGGTCGAGAAGCGAGGCCAACGGTGCAGCGGGAGACCGCGCCGAACCTACCGCGTTGGGAGCCGCTCGCGCGCCCCCACCCGACGCCACTACCGAC
>JAAXJP010000560.1 GCA_012269805.1 Rubrivirga sp. | reverse complement strand
GACGCCGACCGCCGGCCTGGCCGCGGCGGTCGTTGGCGGCGGGCCCGTCGAGGCGGGCGAGGCTCTCGTCCCGGGCGGCGGCGCCGCGGGGCATCGCGGCGGTACGGCACGTCGGTCGGTGGCGGCCGCCTCGCCGCATGGCGAGCCGACAGCGTGTCCGTGGGCTTCGTCGGAAGGACCCAGGAGGTGTTCACCGTCGTGGACGGCCAGGAGGCCCTCTCCATCTCGGTCTTCGCCGACTGGGAGCACCTCCCCGGCACGCCGTACTACTCGGTGTTCGTCACAAGCGAGGACGGGCCCCAGCTGGTGTCGAACGCGGGCGGCGGGGGCTACGCGACGCTGCCGCCGTCGACCAACTTTCCCGAGACCATTCAGGCCGAGCCGGGGCGTCTCCTCCACCGCGCCTACCTCCTCATCGCCCTTCGCGGTGCCCTCAACGATAAGGACTGGCAGAGCCGCATCGCCCAGACCCGGGCCGACGCCGCGGCGTTCGCGCAGGTCGCCTACGCCGGCGTCTACGCCTCCACCGACCCGGCGTTGACTTCGACGGTCACGTTCTCGCGCGACTCGGTCGCCGTCGGCGAGACGTTCGAAGCCCGCGTGGAGGTCACGAACCCGTGGCGCGTCCGCGCAGAGGACGTCCGGCCCGCCGGGCCGCTCGTCGTCACCGACTCGACGGGCGAGGCCAACGACGGGGCGGTCGAGATCGTCGAGGCGCCCGAACCCGTCGCCGAGCTGGCCGCCGGCGCGTCGGTCACGCTCACCTACACGGCCATCGCGCGGGCGGCCGGGCCGCTCACGGTCGAGGCCGACGTCGAGGCGACGTGGCAACGCTACCTCGACGACACGGTCGAGGCCGTCTCGCTCTGCGGCGAGGCCGGCGAGCCCGACTGCACGCTGGGCGTCACCGGGACGGAGCTCGTGGTCAACGACGAGGGCGACGAGCCCGACAGCGACCTCGACGACGACGGGTTCTGCGACGTCGACCCTGCCGAGGCGGGGTCGCAGTGCACGCTCCGCGCTGCGCTCCAGACGGCCACGGCGGCCGGCGGCGCCCTCATCGCATTCGACCTCGAGGTCCCAACGATCACCGTGGAGTCGGCGCTGCCACCGTTGACGGACGGCGTCATGCTCGACGGCGAGACCCAGCCGGGCACGTCGGGGCTCCCGAGCGTCCGGGTCGACGGGTCGAGCGCGAGCGGAGCCGACGGGCTCCGGATCGAGGGGAACGCCGTCACCGTCCGCGGCCTCGCGATCACCGGGTTCGGCGGCCACGGCGTCCACGTCGCGGGTGGGACGAACGGCGTGCTCGAGGGGCTCCTCATCGGCACCGACGCGACGGGCGCCGAGGGGCTCGGCAACGGCGGCGACGGGATCCACGTCTCGGGCGGGAGCGGCCTCCGGATCGGCGACGACGAGGCGGCGCGGCGGCGGTCCGCGATCAACCTCGGCGTGATCTCCGTCTCGAACCTCCTCAACGGGCTCTACGTCCGCGACGCCGCCAACGCGACGCGGATCCGCGCGCGGCGCGAGGGGCGCGTGGCCGCCGAAGCCCGGTTCTTCAACATCGACGTGTCCGGCTTCACGGCGGGCCTCTTCGACGCGCTGGGCACGCCGACGGCGCTCCCGAACGGCCAGAACGGCGTGTGCCTCGTCGGCGCGCGCGGCGTCACGTTCCGCCGGCCGGTCATCAGCGACGCGACCCGGCACGCGTTCGAGATCCTCGCCTCGCAGGACGTCCAGATCCTGGGCGGCCTCCTCGGCCTCCGCCGTCCCCAGCCGACGGCGGGCTCGCACATCGGCTCGATCGAGCGGAGCCTGATCCGCGTGGTCGAGAGCCTCAGCGTGGCCGTCGGGTCGGGCTCCGAGGCGGACGGGCCCACGCAGGGCGTCGGCTCGGGCGGGTGGTTCATGGACGTCGAGGCGTCGGAGGACGTCCAGGTACGGAACGTGCTGGCCGGCGTCACCCAGAACATCGAGGCCCTCGGCGAGCCGCTCGCGCTGGGTGGGGGAGAGGAGGGACGCGAGGGCCTC
>JAAXJP010000258.1 GCA_012269805.1 Rubrivirga sp. | reverse complement strand
CTCCTACTTCGCCGACATCTCGATGAACTACGCGGCCGTGACCCAGGAGGTCGGGCCGTTCACGATCGGCGGGCACGTCCAGACGCTCGACTCGGGCGACATGGCGGTCACGACGGAGTTCTCGGGGCCGCAGGGGACGGGCCAGTCGTTCAGCTACCTCGGCATCGTCGGCGGGCTGTCGGTGAGCCAGGCGCTCACGGACCTGTTCGCCTACGGCGTGACGGCGAAGGTGGCCCGCGAGTCGGCGGCCGACGTGGCCATGACGGTCCCGCTCCTCGACCTCGGCGTCCACTACAACGTGGGCACGACGGGGGCCTCGATCGGCGTGGCGATCCGAAACTTCGGCCTCAACGGCGAGGCCTCGGGCGAGATCGAGCGGCCGATGGTCGACGGCGGCGTGGTGGTCGAGGATGACTTCGAGGACCTCGTGCCGCCGACGACGTTCATGCTCGGGATCGGCTACGACGTCCTCCGCTCGGCCGAGCACGCCCTGACGGTATCGGGTCAGCTCACGAACCCCAACGACAACGCCGAGCAGTTCAACGTCGGCGCGGAGTACGTCTGGAACGACCTCCTCTCGCTGCGGGGCGGCTACCGCTTCGGCGTCGAGGAGGCCACGACGCCGACGCTCGGGTTCGGCGTCGACGTGCCCGGCCTCGGCGACCGCTCGCTCCGGGCCGACTACGCCTTCGAGCAGTTCGAGCGCCTCGGCCCGACCCACCGGATCGGCGTCTCCCTCCAGTTTTAGGCCCCGGCGCACCGCCCAGGAATGACCCAGGACATGACCCTGCCCCCCCCCCGGACCGTCACCGCCGCGTGGCTCGTCGTGCTCGTCGGACTGGCCGTCGCGCTCGCCGGCTGCGACGCCGCGTTCGGCTCGAAGACGGACCCCACCACCGAGGAGATCTTCGAGGAGGGCCAGACCGACCCGACGCTCGTCGACGACGTCGGCTACGTCCCGCTGAACCCGTTCTACACGCAGGGCTTCGGCGGCGCGTTCGCCCGCCCGGTCGACGTGTACGTCGGCTACGACGAGTTCGTCTATGTCGCCGACGACCGGGGCGTCCACGTGCTCGACCTCGCCGGCCGGCCGCAGTTCCTGCTGTCGGAAGTCGCGGGGCAACCGCTCCGCGACATCACCGCGATCGTCCAGGACCGCCGGCTCGACCTCTACGTGGCCGCTCGCCGCGACACGACCGTCGCCGGCGCCGACTGCCCCTCGGGCGGGAACCCCGAGGCCTGCGACCTCGCCGTCGTCTACCGGATCTCGGGCCTCACGACCGGCACGCCGCACGTGGCCGACATCCTCTGGCACCCGTTCGATGACGGGAGCCGCCGGTTCACCCGCTTCGAGACGCCGGACACGTACGCGGGCGGGGCGAGCGACGAGGACGCCGAGTTCACCGGCGTCGCCGTCCTCGCCGACAACCGGCTGTACGTGACGCGGCGCGGCCCCGTCAACTCGACGGCGACGGGCCGTCCGAGCCAGGCCTTCAGCCCGTTCAACGCCTTTATCCAGTACACCGCCGAGGGCGAGTACGTCCAGTACATCCGCGCGCTCACGCCGGACCGGCCCTCGCTCCTCAGCGCTTACTACCCGTCCGACGTCCTGACGTTCGTCGGGCCGCCCCAGCGGGGCTCGATCGCGCTCGACGAGGACTTTATGATCGCCCTCGCGCCGCCTGAGGCCGAGCCCGACCCGACGTACGGCGTCGTCTCGGTCCAGGTCGTCGAGACGTCCGACGGCATCGAGTACCGGGTCGACTCCGGCCGCCTCGGCGCCGCCGGCAACCCGGACGCCGGCGACGGCGCGCTCTTCGAGGCCGGCCAGTTCGTCCGCCCGACGAGCCTCGCCTACGCGGCCGACCAGACGGGCTATCTCTTCGTGCTCGACGCCGGCAAGGACAGCCTGTTCGTGTTCAACCAGAACGGGATCGAGGGCGTCGCCCCGCCGCCGGGCTCGGGCTCCACGCGGCCCGTCCGCGCCTCGTTCGGCGGCTCCGGCGCCGGCCCGCTCCAGTTTTCCGACCCCCAGGGCGTCGCCTACTACGAGGAGGTCGTCTACGTGGCCGACACCGGCAACAACCGGATCAGCCGCTACCGCCTGAACACCGACTTCGAGTAGGGCACGGGGGGAGAGGCAGGGGTGTCCGGCCCCTTCCCCGGTGCCACCTCCCCCATCCCGCCATGGCCCGTCCGATGCTCGCCGCCGTCGTTGTCCTGTTTCTGGCGGTCGTCGCCGGGCAGGCGTTACCGGGGTGCACGTCGACTGAACCCGCCGCCGAGACGACCGAGGCGGGGGAGAGGGCGCTCGTGCTCGTCTCGATCGACGGGTACCGGTGGGACTACCTCGACCGCGCCGGCGTCGAGCAGCCGACGCTCCGGTTTCTCGCCGAGGGCGTCCGCGCGGAGCGGCTCGTCCCCGTCTTCCCGACCAAGACGTTTCCGAACCACTACTCGCTCGTGACGGGGCTCCATCCGTCGCAGCACGGGATCGTCGCCAACACGATGCGCGACCCGGAGCGGCTGGTCGACGGCGAGCCGGCGCGGTTCTCGCTGTCGGACCGCGAGGCGATTACCGACGGCCGCTGGTGGGGCGGCGAGCCGATCTGGGTGACGGCCCAGCGGCAAGGCCTCACGGCGGCGACCGTCTTCTGGCCAGGCTCCGAGGCCGAGATCGCGGGCGTCCGCCCGACCCACTGGCTCCCGTACGACGGCGACCTCGCCTACGCCGACCGCGTGGATCAGGCGCTCGAGTGGTTGGACGAGGGCTCGGACCTCGTCACGCTCTACTTCGAGGCCGTCGACACCGCCGGCCACCGCCACGGCCCGGATGCCGACGAGACCAACGCGGCCATCGAACAGGTCGACGCCGCGCTCGCCCGCCTCGTCGACGGCCTCCGCCAGCGCGGCCGGCTCGAGACGACGGACCTCGTCGTCGTGAGCGACCACGGGATGGCCGCCGTCTCGCCCGACCGCGTCGTGCTACTCGACGACGCCCTCGACCTCGACGCCGTCGACGTGGACTGGGGCGAGCCGGTCGGGGTCTGGCCGGAGGAGGGACAGGACCCGGCCGCGCTCGCCGAGGCCATCTCGGCACTCCCGCACCTCACCGCGTACCCGAAGGCCGACGTGCCCGAGCGGCTCCACTACTCCGACAACGCCCGCATCCCGCCGGTCGTCGTGCTGGCCGAGGAGGGCTGGACGGCGTCGTCCCGCGCGTACGTCGAGCGCTACCCCGACCGGCCGTCGGGCGGCACGCACGGCTACGACAACCGCGACGCGTCGATGCACGGCGTCTTCCTCGCGCGCGGCCCCAGCTTCCGCAGCGGCCACACGACCGGCCCGATCCAGACGGTCGACGTCTACGGCATCGTTGCCGAGGCGCTCGGCCTCGACGCCGCCCCGAACGAGGGCGATGCGGAGGCCGCCGCCCGCGTGCTCCGCTAGCGGCCCGAGGCGGGGGGAGGCGGTGCCTCCCGACGCAGTTCCTCCGCGACTCGCTCGGCCTCGGCGAGCACGCGGAGGACGTTGCCGCCCAGGATCTTGCGGACGTCGGCTTCAGAGAACCCACGAGCGAGGAGCCCGTGCGTGAGCCACGGCAGTCGCGTCACGTCGCCGAGACCGTCCGGCAGGCGCGGGACGCCGTCGAAGTCGCTCCCCAGCCCCACGTGGTCGACCCCGGCCACCTCGGCCGCGTGCTGGACGTGGTCGAGCACGTCGTCGAGATCGGCGCCGGGGGCGACGTAGGCCGCGTAGAAGTTGATCATGATCACGCCGCCGTTGTCGGCGAGGGCGCGGAGCATGTTGTCGGACACGTTCCGGGCGTGCGGGCGGATGGCGTCGCACGACGAGTGGCTGAGGATGACCGGCGCCCGCGTGACGGCCAGCGCGTCGTCGAAGGTGTCGTCCGAGACGTGGGACAGGTCGACGAGCACGCCGAGCCGGTTCATCTCCGTGACGAGCTCGCGCCCGAGCGTGTTGAGGCCGCCCCAACGCGGGGCGTCGGTCGAGGCGTCGGCCCACGAGTTCGTGTTCGCGTGCGTCAGCGTGACGTAGCGGACGCCGTTGGCCGCGAGGAGCCGCAGGACCTCCGGCGAGCCCTGGAGCGCGTGGCCGCCCTCGAGCCCGAGGAGGACCGCCGCGCGGCCGTCGCGCGCGGCGCTCAGCGCGCCGTCGGCGGTCCGGACGAGCGCGGCGCCCTCCAGCCCGGCGACCTGCTGATTGACGGCCTCGATCATCGCGAGGGCGCGGTCGGTCGCGGCCTGCCCCTCGCCGTAGCCGCGCGCGACGTAGATCGAGAAGAACGCGCCGTCGAGCCCGCCCTCCGCCATCCGGGGCAGGTCGACGTGGTCGCGCCGGTGCCGCTCGCCGAGCCGGTAGCCCCGGTCGAGCATCAGCGTCGGCGTGTCGACGTGCCCGTCGAGGACGACCGCGTCGTAGTGGATCCGCAGGGCCTCGGCCCAGAGCGAGTCCTCGGCGACGAGGCGGTCGACCTCGGCGGGGGAGAGGGGGATGCCGCCCCCGTCGGAGACTGTAGCCGGGTCGAGCGTGTCGGGCGCGACCGGTTCGGCGGCCGGGGGTGTCGGCGCCTCCGCCGAGGCGGGCGGGGCCGGGTCGTCGCAGGCGACGAGGAGCACCGCGAACGCGGCGAGGAGGGGGGACAGACGCATGGAGCCAGTCTACGCCGGCGCGGCAGTCAGCATGCCCGGCCTGGCATCGTTCAGCGCGTGACACCCCGTGAGGCCCATCGGCAGGCCGAGATCCGCGACGACGCTCTCGACGACGGCCCGTATGCCGCGCTCGCCGTCGAGGTAGACGGCGCGCTGGCGCCGCGGACCGGCGCTGGAAGGTCG
Organism: Rubrivirga sp.; assembly: GCA_012269805.1. Taxonomy (GTDB): domain Bacteria; phylum Bacteroidota; class Rhodothermia; order Rhodothermales; family Rubricoccaceae; genus Rubrivirga. The sequence continues at coordinate 3,460 of JAAXJP010000258.1, read as the reverse complement.
GGAGCGGGCACGACGGGAAGGACCGTGCCCGTCATGGACGCGCCCGGCACACGGGGGGCGCCTCGGCCCATCGGCTTCGCTGCCGAATCCGCCGAGGCAGGCTTACTCGATCGTCCAGGTGTCGCCGGACGCCAGCAGCGCCTTGAGGTCGCCCGGCCCCTTCGTCCGGCGGACCTCCTCGACCTGCTCGTTGAGGAGCGCGTCGTAGGTCGGCCGGTCCTCCTGGTAGAGCACGCCGAACGGGCGCGGGAGGTCGGGGTCCCAGAACATCTGGTCGATCACGATGTGCGCGAGCGCCTTGTCGGTCGAGTCGTAGACGAGGCAGTCCGCCTCGGTCCGCTCGCCGCCGAGGTCGACGGAGCGGAGGCGAAGGCCGTCGAGGACGAGACCGCGCTCGCCGTTGGCGTACGTCATCGGTCTCCCGTCCTCCACGAAGACCGTCCGGAGCGGCTTCGTCTCGCGCTCGGTAAAGTCGAAGAAGGCGCCGTCGTTGAAGATGTTGCAGTTCTGGTAGATCTCGACGAACGACGTCCCGCGGTGGGCGTGGGCCGCCTTGAGGACCGTCTGCATGTGCTTCGGGTCGCGGTCGAGCGTCCGCGCGATGAACGTCCCGTCGGAGCCGAGCGCGAGCGCGGCCGGGTTGAACGGGTGGTCGAGCGACCCGTACGGCGACGACTTCGTGACCTTCCCGACCTCCGACGTCGGCGAGTACTGGCCCTTCGTGAGCCCGTAGATCTGGTTGTTGAACAGGAGGACGTTGAGGTCGACGTTCCGGCGGAGCATGTGGGCCGTGTGGCCGGCCCCGATCGAGAGCGCGTCGCCGTCGCCGGTCACCACCCACACGTCGAGCTCGGGCCGCGTGGCCTTGAGGCCCGTCGCGACGGCCGGCGCGCGGCCGTGGATGGAGTGGAAGCCGTACGTGTTCATGTAGTACGGGAAGCGGCTCGAGCAGCCGATCCCGGAGATGAACACGACGTCCTCGCGGTTGTCGGCCAGCTCCGGCAGCGCGCGCTGGACGGCCGCCAGCACGGCGTAGTCGCCGCAGCCGGGGCACCACCGGACGTCGGACCCGGAGACGAAGTCCTTCCGGGTGAGGACGGGCAGGCCGAGCGCGGCCCCGTCCCCCTCGGGGTCGACCACGCGGGCACGCTGGGGGACGGGCGGACGCTTCGCGCCGGGCGGTCGGGCCGGCTTTTTGGCGGTCGGCGGCAGGGCCGGCTTCCGGCCAGCGGCTCCGGGGGGCAGCGTCGGCTTCCTCGGCCTCGGGCCCGAGGCGGGCGGACCCGCGGGCTGGGCGGCCTTCGGCGGCGCGCCGTCGTCGGGCCCATCCTCGGGGATCGGCGGTTGGGCCGGCGCGTCGCCCGCGGCGGGCGCGGCCGGGGCGTCGGCCGGCTTCGTCTTGCCGGCCGGCTCGGGCGTGTCGGGCCGTGCGCCCTTGTCGCCTCGCGGCTGGGGCGGTTCGCCGCCGGGCCGGGCGGCCGAGTCGTCGGGGAGGGGGGCGTCGGGCATGGTCGTTAGCGGTCGTCGGACGCGGTCGCGAGGGCGAGGATCGAGGCTTCGACCTCCCGGGCCGTGAACGGCAGGCCCTGGACCTTGCTCAGGCCGCGGGCCGGCACGAGGAAGCGGTCGCGGAGGACGTGGACGAGCTGGCCGTTGTTGAGCTCGGGCACGAGGACGTGGTCGTACCGCTCGATCGCCGCGCCGAGGCCGGGGGGGAGCGGGTTGAGCCAGCGGAGGTGGGCGTGGCCGACCCGGAGGCCGCGGGCGCGGACGCCTTGGACGGCCTTCTTGATGGCGCCGTACGTCGAGCCCCAGCCGACGACCAGCACGTCGCCGGCCTCGTCGCCCTCGACCTCGACCGGGCCGAACGAGTCGGCGATCCGCGCGACCTTCTCGGCGCGCGTCTCCGTCATCCGCTGGTGGTTTTCCGGGTCGTAGCTCACGCCGCCGGTCCGGCTGTCCTTCTCGAGCCCGCCGATCCGGTGCTCCAGCTCTGGGGTGCCCGGCGTGGCCCAGCCGCGCGCGAGCGTCGCCTCGTCGCGGACGTAGGGGAGGAACTGGCCGTCGTCGGTCCGGGCGGCCGTGCCCGCCTCGGCGAAGCGGACGGGGATGTCGGGGAGCGCGTCGGCGTCGGGCAGCTTCCACGGCTCGGAGCCGTTGCCGAGGTAGCCGTCCGACAGGACGATCACCGGCGTCATGTACTGGAGCGCGATCCGGGCGGCGTGGTACGCCGCGAGAAAGCACTCGCCGGGCGTCTTGGGCGCGAGGACGGGCGTCGGCGTGTCGCCGTTGCGGCCGTAGAGGGCCATGAGGAGGTCGCTCTGCTCCGTCTTCGTCGGCATCCCCGTGCTCGGGCCCGCGCGCTGGACGTCGATGACCACGAGCGGGAGCTCGACCATCGTCGCGAGGCCGAGGAACTCGCCCTTCAGCGCCATCCCCGGCCCGGACGTCGCCGTGACCCCGAGCGCGCCGCCGAACGACGCGCCGATCGAGGCGCCGATCGCCGCGATCTCGTCCTCGGCCTGGAAGGTCTTGACGCCGAAGTTCTTGTACCTGGACAGCGCGTGGAGGAGGTCCGAGGCCGGCGTGATCGGGTAGGTCCCGTAGAACACCTCCAGGCCGGACTTGGCAGCGGCGGCGGCCAGCCCGAGCGCGAGCGCCTCGTTGCCCTTGATGGCGCGGTACGTGCCCGGCGGGAGGTCGGCCGGGGCCACCTCGTAGCGGGCGACGAAGCTCTCCGAGATGTCGCCGTAGTGGTAGCCCGTGTCGAGCGCGCGGAGGTTGGCGTCGCGGATCTCCGGCACCCGCTCGAACTTCCGCCGGATCCAGGCGCGGGCCGGCTCGACGGGCCGCGTGTAGAGCCAGAGCGCGAGGCCGAGCGCGAACATGTTCTTGGCCCGGTCGATCTCCTGCTTGCTCAGGCCGGTCTCCGCCAGCGCCTCGTGCGTGAGGCGCGTCAGCTCGACGTCGTGCCGCTCGTAGCCGTCGAGCGTCCCGTCCTCAAGGGGATTGGTCTCGTACCCGGCCAGCGAGAGGTCGCGGTCGGTGAACCCGTTCGTGTTGACGAGCACGGCGCCGCCGGGGCGCACGCGGCCGAGGTTCACCTTGAGGGCCGCCGGGTTCATCGCCACGAGGAGGTCCACCTCGTCGCCCGGGGTGTGGACGGCCGTCGAGCCGAAGTGGAGCTGGAAGCCGGAGACGCCGTAGAGCGTCCCGGCGGGCGCGCGGATCTCGGCCGGGAAGTCCGGGAGCGTCGAGAGGTCGTTCCGGGCGTGGGCCGAGGCCAGCGTGAACTGCGAGCCCGTCAGCTGCATTCCGTCGCCAGAGTCGCCGGCGAACAGCACGACGACCTCATCGAGCGCGGTCGTGGGGACGGCGGAGGGGAGCTCGGACATGGGGAGGCGGCGGGGGACGGCAACGTACGCGACCCGGCCGGGCGGGCTTCCCGGACCGCGTGCCC
>JAAXJP010000227.1:3872-8320 GCA_012269805.1 Rubrivirga sp. | reverse complement strand
CCGCGGCACGGAGGCGGGCCGCGTACCTCGGGGAGGGGGGACCCGTCGAGTCGCCCTTGCGGTCGGCGTGGGCAGGTAGGGGCGTATCGCACTACGCCCCTACGGGGGCGGTGCCTACCGGCCCTCCGTGATCCGGCGGACGTCGCCGTCGAGCCCGGTCATCTCCCAGCGGGCCAGCGAGATCGGGATGCTGTCGATGGCGTTGAGCCGGTCGAAGAAGTCGCCGAGGCGGAGCGTCTCGCCGCGGTCCTCGACCTGCCGGGCGTAGTCGGCGAGGGCGCGCTCCAGGAGGTACTTGCCGGTGACGTAGCTCGTGCCGTAGCCCGGCTGGCGGAGGTAGAGGTGCTGCTCGAACAGCAGCAGCTCCTCCTCGGTCTCCATCCACCCGCGCGGCGTGCCGGCCTGGTGGACGCGGCCGGCCTCCTCCATCGTCATCTCGTTGGCGTGGGCGTAGAGCGAGCCGAGCCCGCGGGCCGCCCGCTGCGCGAGCATGATCCAGACGATCTCGCGCGAGCGCGGGCGGTCGTCGTAGAGCCCGGCGTGCAGGAACATCTCCTCGACGCCGGTCGCGGTCCCCTCGTTGCGGCTGTCGAAGATGTTGTAGAGCAACGGCCCGCGCATCGGGCTCGGGTGTGGCTCGGTGTCCATCCGCGCCAGCTCGAACCAGTGGTACCAGTGGGTCATCAGCGGCAGTGGGTCATAGTGGGCGCCGATCTGGAAGAAATTGCGTGTGGCCTCGGGCGCGAACGCGATGCGGTGGTCCTCCAGGACGGGCCTCATGTAGTCGGTCCACGTGAACACCCCGCCCTCGCGTAAGAAGGCGGTGAAGCGGGCGATGGCGTCGTCGTTCATCGCCTCCATCTCCTCGGCCGTCGCGGCGGCCGCGAGGGGCGGGAGGTCGCGGTTGCGGTGCTCCTCGAGTGCCAGCGACGACCACGCGCGGTCGAGCTCGCGCTGGAGGAGCCGGACCTCGTCCTCCCACGTCATCGGGACAAGGTGGACGTTCTGCTGGTACCACGTGTAGTTCTCCTTGCCGATGCCCGACGGGCCGTCCTTGCCCGGCGCCTCCGCTTCCAGCCACGACACGAGGTCGTCGGTGGCCGCCTCCGCCTCGGCGATCGCGTCGAGGAGATCGGTGCTCGCGTCGGCCCCGGCGCGGTCGCGGATCGATCCGAGGACCGCCCGCTGCGTCCGCATCGGGCGGATGCCGGCGACCCAGAGCTCGCGCGCGTTGCCGGTCAGGTTCTCCCGCGCCTGTCGCATGAGCGGCGGGATCACGCGGAGGTCGGCCACGAGCCGGGCCTCGTCGCTCTCGGACAGCGGGAAGTCGTACGTCCACAGCTCCGTGACGGCGTGGTGCGTCGGGCCCTCGTGAGCGGGCACGTCGCTGCGGGAGGGCCAGACGGAGTAGTAGAACGCCGGGTCGCGGGCCCACGGCATGAGCACGCGGCGGTTGAAGTCGTACCCGTTCATCTCGGCCCACACGAGGTGCCAGTCCACCTGCTCGGGGACCGACCATCCGGTCGTGTCGAGGGCGGTGAGGCGGGCGCGGAGGGCCCGGAAGTCGGCGTCGCGGGCGTCGAACGTGGCGGCCGTGTAGTCGGGCGCGCCGTCACGCATCGGCGGGCGCTCGAAGGCGCGCCAATCCTCGAACAGGTCGAGCAGCGCCGGGTAGCCATCGCCGGACTGAGCCTGAGCGCCGGGCGCGATCGCCAGCGCGGCGAGGAGGGGGACAAGACGAAGCTGGCGGGGCATGGGCGCGGACGCGGGTGGGGCGACGGCAAACTAGATCGCGCTCCACGATCCGATTCCCCCGCCTCAGCGGCTGGGTCGAGCGGGTCGCCGAGGCCGGGCCGGGGGGATTGACACTGACTCAAACGGCGGTACCCTCCGCCCATGACACCACCCCTTCGCCTCGGCGCCCTCCTCGTCGCGCTCGCCCCGATGGCCCACGCCCAACCGACGCCAGCCGGCCCCCCTCGGACGGAGAGCGGGGCCCTGGCCGTCGGCGACCCCCAACTCGACGCGGGCGAGTACTACGATCTCTTCTCGGTCACCCTCGCCCCCGGCGCTTCGCTCGACGCCGACCTCACAAGCTCCGCCTTCGACCCCTACCTCATCGTGATCGCGCCGGACGAGGAGGCCGCCTGGAACGACGACTACGAGGGGAGCCGGAGCCGGTCGCGCGTCGAGCTCACGTCGGCCGCGGGCGGCGAGTACCAGGTCCTGGTGACGAGCTATGCGTCGGAGGAAACCGGCCCCTACCGACTCATCCTCACGACGTCGGACGGTCCGAAGCCGACGGTCGCGAGAGGCACCCCGGCGGTCCGCGAGCCTGCGCTTCGGCCGGATCCCGTCCTGCCCGCCGCCGCGCCGGTGGTCTGGGAGGCGCCGAGGATCCATGCGCCCGGCGAGCCGGTTCTCTACCGCGTCGGCGCCCACTGGTGGAAGCGCGGAGAGGTCCGACCGTTCCCCGACAACGAGTCGCCCGAGCGGGAGTCGCGGACGTATCTCCTCAGCGAGGAGACCGGCTGGCCCAACTACTACGACTACGAGCAGGTCGTCGGGCTCGAGCGCGCGCCGTTCTGGACCGGCTGGTTCGTCGGCGACTGGGACCTCTCGCTGTTCGTGGCCGGCATGGCCAGCGACGCGGCCGGCAACACGGGCGTCTACCGCGACGGCGTGGTCCTCCCGCCGCTCCGCGTCCGCGCCGACGGGACGTACACGTGGGTGATCGAGGGGAGCCGGGGCAACGAGACGATCGACGGGGCGTGGTCGCCTGCCGCCGACGGGCCCGGCATCACGCTCCACGGCGGCGACTACGGCAACGACTGGATGCTCTACAACGCGGGCGACGAGTCGAGCCGGTCCGTGTTCGGGCGCGACCAGATGCGGATGACGGACGGCCGCGGGGGCTCGCGGATCGGCCACCGTCGCTGACCCGGCCGGCCTCGGCCGGCGGCCCCCCGAGGCGGGCTAGGCCGCGACGACCGGCGCGAGGTCGAACGCCTCGGCCACCAGCTCGAACGACCGGAGCCGCGCGGCCGGGTCGAACACGTTCGTCGTGAGCATCACCTCGTCGGCGCCGGCGGCCTCGGCGCGGCGCGTGAGCTCGGCGCGGACCGTCCCGGGGGCGCCGACGATGGACAGCTGTCGGTACAGGTCGACGGCGTGCCGCTCGGCCGGCGAGTAGTCGTGGGCGAGCGCCTCCTCCGGCGACGGCAGGGCCTCGAACCGGCCCGTGCGGATCCGGGCCCAGGCCAGCTCCATCGTGCTCGCGAGGCGGCGGGCCTCGGCGTCGGTCTCGGCGCAGACGACGGCCGCGGCCAGGATCGCGTGCGGCGCGGGGAACGCCTCCGACGGCGCGAACGCCTCACGGTAGGCGCGGAGCGCGGGGGCGGCGGGCGTCGGCGAAAAGTGGCTGGCGAAGGCGTAGCCCAGACCGTTGGTGCCGGCGAACTGGGCCGAGGCGCCGCTCGACCCGAGCAGCCAGATCGGCGGGAGCGCGACGCCGGCGGGCGTGACCGTGACGCCGTGGAACGGGTGGTCGTCCGGGAACGCGCCGCGCGAGAGTGTGACGAGCTCGGCCAGCTGGTGCGGGAACTGCTCGGCATCGAACGACCGGAGCGCACGGATGTGGGTCGGGTCGGTGCCGGGCGCGCGGCCCAGGCCGAGGTCGATCCGCCCGGGGAAGAGGGCCTCGAGGGTGTGGAACCGCTCGGCGACGAGGAGCGGCGCGTGGTTCGGCAGCATCACCCCCCCGGAGCCGACGCGGATCCGCTCCGGCGACGAGGACGCGATGCTCGGCATCCCGTGGTGCTCGGCGAACCACAGGCGCGCGTACCCGAGCCGGTCGGCGAGGCGGGCGAGGTCGACCGTCCGGCGGAGGGCCTCGGAGGCCGTGCCGCCAGCCGGGATCGGGACGAGGTCGAGAACGGAGAGGGCGGGGGGCATCGGGGCGACTGTTCGTTCCGACAAGGAACGCTCCGGGGCCGTCGCCGGTCCCCCGGAGACCGATGGGGCGCCTCGGTCCCGCCCGGCGTCAGGGAGGGCCGCGCGATCGGACACCGGGGAGACCCCGAGCCGCACAGCGGGGGGATGCCGGAGACCTCGACGGAGTCGGGCCATTCTGCGTGCCTGCAGAATCCCAGCGGGGCGCGGCCCGTTAAGATTTCCGCACGGCCGGCCGCCGCGCACATGAACGTGGCGGCCGCCGCGTGTTCCACGCCGCACGACCTGCCGAGATGGGCCACTGCACCCCCGTCCGGCACCGCCGCCGCCGCTCGCGCGCCTTCGGGGATGGAGGCGTCTGGGAGGCGGCGGCGCTGTGGTGAGGGGGCCGGGCGGGGGGGCGCCGCCGGGGGGGGGGGGGGGGGAGCGGCGGGGGGGGGGGGGTGGGGTTGGTGGGGGACCCACCCACTAACATAATAACCAAAAACACACCACAA
>JAAXJP010000227.1:0-3862 GCA_012269805.1 Rubrivirga sp. | reverse complement strand
GCGCCCGCTCCCTCTGGGTATACCCCCCCGGCTGGGCGGGGGGGGGGCGGGGGGGGCGGGGGGGGGCGGGGGCCGGCCGGGGCGCCGCGGCCGGGGGCGTGGAGGTGACAGGGCGAGCGGCCGTTTCTTGTGGTGAGGGCGGACCCCCAGCCTCCATCCCCTATGCCCCGTTTGTCTCTCCTCGTCGCCCTGGCCTTCGTGCTCGGCGCGTGCGACTCCGCCACCCCGTCGTCGTCCGCCGACGCGACGGCGCCTTCTGGCTCGATGGCCTACGCGTCGGCCGAGGGCGCCTTCGCTGTGTCCAAGGCCGTCCAGGTTGAGGCGGTCGGTGAGGCCGTTCTCCTCCACATCGACGGTAAGACGTTCGCGCTTAGCGCGAGCGGCGCCTACTTCGCGGGCGAGGCCCTTTCCCGGGCCGGCCACGCGACGCTCGACCCGAAGGCGGCCGAAGTGATCGGGCCCGGCGGTGACCGCTGCGAGCCGCCCCCGCCGGGCCGCTTCGTGGCCCGACACGGCGACGCGGTGTTCGCGTACGGAGGGGGCGGAGGCAAGTGCCCGCCGCCGCCGCCGCCGCCGTTCCTCGAGGCCGACCTCGCCCAGATCGCGTACGGCGGTGGCGTCGAGATCGTCCGGGTCGAGGATGGCCTCGACTGGGGCGAGCCCGTGCCCGGCCTCTTCGTGGCCCGGCCGTAGGGCTAGCCCGAACTCCCCTCTGCCAGGGCTGCTCGCCGCTCGGCGACGGCCCTCGCATCCATGTCGCGGCCGGCCCCGCGCAGTGCGGTCGTCAGCTTCTCGAGCAGGGCGAGGCGGAAGGCCCCGCCAGGCGCTTGTTCTGCAAGCGCGGCATCAACGTCGCGGACGACCGCGAGCCCTCTGTCGACGCGGCCGGTTTCGATGAGGGCGAGCCCCCACCCGGCACGCGCCTGGAGGGTCCGCACGTCGTCGGCTCCGAGTTGATCGGCGAAGGAGGTCGCCCCGGCTTCGAGGAGAGGGGCCGCCTCGGCCGACCGGTCGAGCTGGCGGAGCAGGCCGCCGAGTGCGACGCGCGTGTACTCGGTCCAGAGGTGGTCGCCGGCCAGCGTCGATTGCTCGAAGGCCCCGAGCGCTTCGCGGTAATGGCGCTCGGCGAGGTCCGGGCGGCGGGTGTGGTAGAGGACGGCCAGGGTGTAGAGGCTCGTGGCGGTTCGGTAGTCGCCACGACCATAGGCGCGCTCGTACGTGCGGAGGGCAGCTTCGTGGAGCGCCGCCGCTTGGGTCGTATCGCCGGTGGCGAGGAGCGTCTCGGCGTACCCGTAGAGAGCGTCGGCCGTGCGCGGGTCGCCAGGGCCGAACGACGCCGTCGCGAGGTCGACGGCCTGGCGGTAGGCGGGGAGCGCGTCCGCAGGCCGAACGTCGGCGAGCACGCTGCCGATGCCGGTCAGGGCGGAGACACGGAGGGGCGGGGCGTCCGCGACGTCGAGGGCGGAGCGGTAGAGGGCCTCGGCCTCGTCGGAGTCGTTGCGCCGGTAGCGGACGCCCCCGAGGGTGACCTGAGCCCGGGCGAGGCGGTCGCCGTCGTCCGTCCCCTGCAGGAGCGCCACGGCCTCTTCGCCTGCCTCGATGGCCTCGTCATACCGGCGCTGCTCCGTGAAGGACTCGGCGAGCAGCGTGAGCGGTGCCGCGAGGTCGGGGTGGCTCGGCCCCTGCACCCGCCGGCGGACGGCGACGGCGCGGCCCAACACCGAGTCCGCCAGGGCGAACTCGCCGAGGCTGACGCCGAGGCGGCCGAGGCCCTCCAGCAGCGACGCCTGCACGAGCGGCTGGCCGTCGAGCGCGGCGGCCTGGCGGAGGCCCGGCGCCAGGAGGTCCGCCGGGCGGAGCTGGCCGCCCTCGAGCTCGACCGGGTCGACCGACTCGAACATGCCGAGCACGTAGTCGAGCGTGGCGTTGGCGCGGGCCGCCTCGCGCGCCGTCTCGCGCGCCTGCCACAAGACGGCCGCCGTGCCCCCGACGAGCGCGACGAGGAGCGCGGCCGCCGCCGCTACGCCGACCCGGTGCCGCCGCACGAACCGCGACGCGCGGTAGCCGAGCCCGTCGCCTCGGGCCTCGACCGGGCGGCCCTCGACGTGCCGGCGGAGGTCGGCCGCGAGCTCGCCGGCCGTGGCGTAGCGCCGGTGCGGCTCCTTCCGCAGCGCCTTCAGGACGATGGCGTCGAGGTCGCCGCGCAGCTTTTTCGAGGGGGCCGCCCACGTCGCCGAGGCGGCCGGCTTGGCTGGGTGGACCTGGCGGTTCGGGGGCTCCGTCGTCGTGGTCACGGCCGCGCTGGGCCGCGTGGGTTGCGCCTCGCGGACGACCCGGGCGACCTCGGCGAGCGCGCGGCTCGGGAACGAGTACGGTCGACGGCCCACGAGCAACTCGTACAGCAACACGCCGAGCGCGTAGACGTCGGTGGCCGCCGTGACCGGCTCGCCCTCGACCTGCTCGGGCGCGGCGTAGGCCGGCGTGAGCGCCGCGCCCGTCCGCGTGAGCGCGTCCTCGTCGTCCTCGTCGAGCGCCTTCGCGATGCCGAAGTCGAGGAGCTTCACGTGCGGCGCGCCCGTCTCGTCCTCGGCCACGAACACGTTCGACGGCTTGAGGTCGCGGTGGACGACGAGCAGCCGGTGCGCGTGGGCGACGGCGTCGCAGACGTCGAGGAAGAGGGCCAGCCGGGCCTCCAGGTCGAGGCCGTGGGCCGCGGCGTACGCCGTGATCGGCTCGCCGTCGACCCGCTCCATGATGAAGTAGGGCCGGCCGGCGGGCGTAATGCCGCCGTCGAGGAGCCGCGCGATGCCGGCGTGGTCGAGCCGGGCCAGCACGCGCCGCTCCCGCGCGAACCGCCGCGCCGACTCCTCGGTCGCCTTCCCGGCCTGCACGAGCTTCAGCGCGACCGTCTTCTCGAACGACCCGTCGACCCGCTCGGCCGCGTAGACGATGCCCATCCCGCCGCGCCCGAGCTCTTCGAGCACGCGGTACCCGCCGACGGCCTCGACCTCGGGCGGCTTGGCGTCCAGCAGCCCCGCGACGCCCTCGTCGAGGAGCGTGTTCGACCGCTCGTCGAAGGCGAGGAGGTCCTCGACCGCGAGCCGCAACGCGTCGTCGCCGCCGCAGGCCTCAGCCACGAACGCGCGGCGCTGCTCCGGGGGCACGTCGTAGGCCTCCCCGGCGATCTCGAGCGAGCGTCGGAGGCGCTCCGCGGCGGGCGTGGGGGCGGGATCGGGCATGGTCCGTGTCAGGGACCGCAGTATCGCGACCGCCGCCCGATCCGCCAACCGGGCGGGGCCGCGGTCGAACGGGGAGGCGCCGCTAGGCCAACTCGCGCTCGGCGACCTCACCGCGGGCCGGGTAGTCGTTTTCCTGGACGAAGTCGATCGACTTGAGGAACGACGGGAGATGCGGGCGGCCCCACGGCGCCGAGTTGACGGCCGCGTAGTGGAGCGTCCCGTCCGCACGCACGAGGAACAGGCCGGGCTCGCTGAACAGGTCTGGCTCCGCGTCCTTGATCCCCTTGCTCAGGAAGAGGCCCCAGATGTGGGCCGTCTCCTCGTCCATCCCATATCCGATGGGGACGCCGGCCACGTCCCACTCTTGGTGCGCGGTCCGTGCGCGGGCCTCGGTATCCATACTCACGGCGACGACCTCGACGCCGCGCTCCGCGTACGCGTCGCGGACGTCGGACAGCGTCTCGAGGTAGGACTTGCAGACGGGGCAGTGGACGCCACGGTAGAACACGACGAGGGTGAACGACTCGGGCGACCGCTCATGGAGGCTCCACGTCTCGCCGTCGACCGTTGGGACGGGGAGTTGGGGCGCGCGCTGGCGGGGTAGGGGCGTGGTCGGCATGGGA
>JAAXJP010000434.1 GCA_012269805.1 Rubrivirga sp. | reverse complement strand
GCACCGCCCGCGCCGACGGCGGCCACGACGCCTCCCCCCCGACCGGCGGCACGCCGCGCGAGTAGGCGCGCCCCCCCCCCTGGCGCGCGGGCCGCGCTCGGGGGGCCCGCGCGCGGTCTGTATGGACCTCGCCGACGCCCGCGCCCTGCTCGACCCGCTCGTGGAGCGCTACGAGCGCCCCGCGTTTATCGACGACGACCCGATCTCGGTCGTCCACGCCTTCGATGACCCGGCGGATCAGGAAGTCGTCGGGCTCTACGCCGCGATCCTGGCGTGGGGCCGGCGGTCGGTGATCCTGTCGAAGCTGGCCGAGCTGGTGGAGCGGATGGACCACCGGCCCGCCCACTTCGTCCGCACGTTCGACCTCTCGCGGGCCGACCGGCTCGACGGCTTCAAGCACCGGACGTTCTCCTCGGCCGACGCCGTCGCCCTGACGCGCTCGGTCCGGGCCGCGCTCGAGCGGCACGGCTCGCTCGGCGCCCTGTTCGCGAGCGGCCTCGGCCCGGACGGCGACGTCGGGCCGGCCATCCAGCACGTTTCGGACACGCTCCTCCAGATCGTCCCCGAGGCGGGCATGCGGACCAAGCACCTCGCGCGGCCCTCGACCGGGAGCGCCTGCAAGCGGCTCGCGATGTACGCGCGGTGGATGACGCGGCCCGGCCCCGTCGACCTCGGCGTCTGGTCGGACCGGGTCCGGCCCGACCAGCTCGTGATCCCGCTCGACGTCCACACCGGCACGCAGGCCCGGAGGCTCGGCCTGCTCGACAGACGCTACGACGACTGGCGGTCCGTCCAGGAGCTCACCGACGTCTGTCGCGCGCTCTGCCCCGCGGACCCGGCGCGCTACGACTTCGCACTCTTCGGACTGGGCGCCTACGGCGGCGAGGAGATCCCCGGCCGCTCGTGACGGCCGTTCAGACCTCGTTGCCCACGCCGCGGTACGTCTGCCTGTAGTAGAGCAGCGGCTCGCGGCCGGCCCCCTCGATCACGTGCGTGACCTCGCCGACGAAGACGGTGTGGTCGCCGGCCTCGAACCGGGCGTGCGGCGCACACAGGAGGACGCCGAGCGAGCCGCGCAGGAGCGGCGGCCCCGGCCCGCGGACGTGGCCGAACGGCGCGAGCTGATCCTCCCCCTCGAGGTCGGGCACGGCGAAGTGGGCCGCGACGTCGGCCTGCTCAGCGGCGAGAAGGTGGACGGCCCAGTCCTCGGCCTCCGCAAGCGCGGCGTGGAGCTGCGTCCCGTGCGTCACGTTGATGGAGACGAGCGGCGGGTCGAGCGAGACGCTCGTGAACGAGCCGATGGTCGCCCCGCGCGGGCCGTCGTCGGTCTCCGTCGTCACCACGACGACGGGCGACGGGAGGTCGCGGAGCGCGTGGCGCAGCGCCTCGCCCGAGGCGGGCAGCGCGGCCGGTCGTTCGGGGGCTCGGTCGGCGGGGGGCGGGGTCGTCGCGGCGGGCATGCCGCTGGGACGAGCGACCGGGGCGCGGAGGTCCCCAGCGAGGTGCGGAGGTGCGGAAGTGCGGAAGTGCGGAAGTGCGGAAGTGCGGAAGATGAAGCCGAACGCCGACGCGAGCGTCCACATCCGCACGTCTTCTCTTCCGACCCTCCCCTGCTACCCCGTGAACACGTCCTTGACGCGGCCGAAGAACCCCTTCTTGTTCCGGGCGCCGGGCGCCGGCTTGAGGTCGGGCTCGAGGCGGAGCTGCTCGAGCGCCTCGCGGAGCGGGCCCGAGACCTGCTCCGGCGTCCAGACGTGGACGCGGACGAGCTGGTCGCCGCGCCGACCGCCGCCGACCTCGGGGAGCCCGCGCCCCCGCATCCGGAGGACGCGGCCGGACTGGATGCCCGCGTCGATCTGGAGCTTGGCCCGCCCTCGGAGCGTCGGGACCGTGGCCTCCGTGCCGAGCGCGGCGTCGGGAAACGAGAGGTACAGGTCGTAGACCACGTCGAGCCCCTCGCGCTGGAAGTGCTCGTGGGGTTGCTCGTCGATCTCGACGCGGAGCGAGCCGGCCATGCCCCCGCGCACGCCGGCGTT
>JAAXJP010000613.1 GCA_012269805.1 Rubrivirga sp. | reverse complement strand
CCGTCGGTCGCTGCCCAGCCGGCCGTGGTCACGAAGACGACCTGGCGCGTAGTCTCCGGGATCGGGGCCGGTGGACGGGCGGGCCCCAGCATGAGGAGGAGGAGGGCGACGACAGAGGGCGCGAGCATGACAGCGGGCCAGGCTTTGTGAAGCTAGCGTCACCTCCTCCCTTCCCCCATAGATCAGGCCCGCGGGGTGGTGTACACTCTGGCGTTCGGCGTCCGCCTCCCGTCACCGCTTCCCTTCATCCTCGGGCGGACGCTGGACGGTGGGGGCCGGTCGGGCACCACCGATCCGACGTGAAGCGCGACCAGGGTTACGCCTCCGCCCTCTGCTTCATCTGCTGGGCCCGCATCGGCGACTCGACCCACACGACGGCCCGCTGCATGAACTCGGCTGCCCGGTCAATCCCGAGCTTGTTCTTGATGTTGGCCCGGTGCGACTCGATGGTCTTGAGGCTGAGCCCGAGCGCCTCGGCCACCTCGCGGGTGCTCTGGCCGCGCCCGAAGTGTTCGAACACCTCGAGCTCGCGGTCCGTCAGCCGCTCGATGGCCGGCGTCGACTCGGTCGCGTGGCCGAAGCGGTCCTGGAGGAACCGCGTCTGGAGCGAGTCGCTGAGGTAGAGCTCGCCGTCGAGGACCGTCCGGACCGCGGTCACGAACTGGCGGGCCGACTCGTGCTTCATGAGGTAGCCTCGGGCGCCGGCGCGGAGCGCGCGCTCGGCGTAGAGCGCCTCGTCGTGGGCCGAGACCACGAGGACCTTCACGTCGGGGTCCAACGAACGGAGCCGCTTGATGAACTCGACGCCGTTGACGCCCGGCAGCGAGAGGTCAACGATGGCGATGTCGAACTCGAGGTCAACGGCCTGCTCGAACCCCTCCTCCGCCGAGGACGCCTCCGCGCAAACGTGGAGGTCCGGCTCGGCGTTGAGGAGGCTGACGTAGCCCTCCCGCATGACAGGGTGATCTTCGACCAGAAATATGCGGTGGGCCATGGGTGAGTAACCTCGGTGTGTGTTCGCTGTGCGCCGGATTAGGCATATACTCCGCCCGCCCCTAGGGTTCCTTCGCCGGGTCATTCCTGAACCGCCGGCCGGCGAGGCCCCGAGGGCGGACTGCCCCAGAGCCAGGCCCTCCGTCCGAAGGAGCCCGTTTTCAGAGGGCCCTTATGCTGGGGGGGCCTCTATCAGCGGGGGCGAACGTAGGGCCGGCTGATCGGCCCCGGCCGCGACGCGGGCCAAGTGCGGAGCACGGCCGAGCGGTTGATCGGACGCTCGAACCCGGCGGTCCCGCCGTCCGTGACCTCAGGACGTAGGCCCCCGGTCATGGTCGAGCCGTGCCGATTGCGCCCCCCCCAGGAGCCCGTAGTTAGCCCCTCCCGGTCGTGTCCCGGTCAAAAGTCGTCGTCCGCTCCGTCTCGAACCGACCCGTGTCGGGGTCGAACTGGCGCTCGCAGACGGAGAACTGGTCCGCCCCGATCTCGATCCAGTTGTAGAAGTTGACGCCGCGGTCCGTGCCGCGGCCCCGGTTCGAGGTGGCCGTGCCCGCGCTCGCGATCACGAGGCGGTGCCCCCGGCCGGCGTCCCCGGCCGGCGCAAGCTCGACGGGCGCGACGTGGCTCGTGTGGAGGTGGCCGCACAGGACGAGATCGACCCGGGCGCTCTGCGCCGCCTCGAGCGCGAGGCGGGCGCCGCGCGAGATATCGTGGTTTCCCAGCCCGTCGAGGAGCAGCAGGTGGTGGTGGACCGTCAGCACGCGGAACGCGTCGTCGGGCTGGCGACCAAAGAACGCTTCCATCTCGTCGACGTGCTCGGGACGGATGCGCCCCCCCTTGATCGTCCAGCCGTGGGCCGAGTTGAGCCCGAACGCCGCGAGGCCGTCGGCGGCGAACTGGGGCGTCACGTCCTCGGAGATGTACTTGCGGTACCGCTTCGACGAGCGCCATAGCCGGTCGAACGGGTTGTGCCACCACGCCCGCACGTCGTGGTTGCCCGGGACCACGATCACGGGCGGCCCGAACGCATCGAGCATCGCGCGCGCGGCCTTGAACTCGTTCCTACGCGCCCGCTGCGTGAGGTCGCCCGACACGACGACGAGGTCGAGGTCGGCGTCGTTGACCTCGTCGACGAGGGCCCCGACGACCCGCTCGTCGGAGATCCGCCCGAAGTGGACGTCGGACAGGTGGGCGAGCGTCAGGTGCGGCGGGGGAGCAGTCGGTTCCATGGTCAGGACCGTACTCGCTCCCCCCGGACTCGTTCACGCGCTCGCCTAGACGAGCATCAGCGACGGCGTCTCGAGCATCGCCTGGACGTCGCCGAGGAACTGGGCCCCGGTCGCGCCGTCGACCACGCGGTGGTCGCACGAGAGCGTCAGCGTCATCTGCTTGCCCGGGACCACGGCGTCGCCGTCGACGACCGGCACGTCGCGGATCGCGCCGATGGCGAGGATGCAGGCGTTCGGCGGGTTGATGATGGCCGTGAACTCGGCGATCCCGAACATGCCGAGGTTCGACGTGGTGAACGTCGAGCCGGCGTACTCGCTCGGGTCGAGCTTGCCGTCGCGGGCGCGGCCGGCCAGCTCGCGCGTCTCCGCGGCGATCTGGGCGAGCCCCTTCCGGTCGGCGTCGCGGATGACGGGCGTGATGAGGCCCTCGTCCATGGCGACCGCGATCGCGACGTGCGCCGCGTCGTGCTTCCGGATGACGTTCTCGTCCTCCAGGTAGCTCGCGTTGACCATCGGGTGCCGGCGGAGGGCCGCCGCGCACGCCTTCGTGATGAGGTCGTTGTAGGAGACCTTCGCGAGCCCCTGCTTCTCCGTCAGCGCGTTGATGTCAGACCGGAAGGCGATGGCCGCCCGCATGTCGACGTCGACGGTGAGGTAGAAGTGCGGGGCCGTGAACTTGCTCTGGGCGAGGCGCTTGGCGATCGTCTTGCGCATCTGCGTGATGCGGACGTCCTGGCCGCCGGCCTCGACCGGCGAGGCGGCCGGCTGGGGGGCCTTCTGGGACGGGGACGGAACCGGCGCGGGGGCCGCGGCCGGGGCCTGGGCCGGCGCGCCCGCCTCCATCGCACCCTCGACGTCGCGCTTGACGCCCCGGCCGTCGGGACCGGAGCCCTGGATCTGGCCGAGGTCGAGGCCGGCCTCCTCGGCCATCCGCCGCGCGAGCGGCGACGCCTTGACCCGACCCGCCTCGGCGCCCGAGGCGGAAGGGGCGGCCTCCTGGGAGGCCCCGTCGCCGCCGACGGGCTGGACACTCGGGGCGGGCGTGTCGACGGCGTCGGCCGTGCCGGCCTTGCCCTCGGTCCCGGCCGGCGCCGGCTCGGTCTCCTGCGTCGCCGGGGCGGCGGGCTGGACCTCGGCGTCGCTAGAGGAGCCGCTCGCGCCGTCGCCCGAGTACTTCGAGAGGATGTCGTCCGGGCTCTCGCCCTCCTTGCCGAGCACGGCGATGAGCGCGCCGATGGGGACCGAGTCGCCCTCGCCGACGACGCGCTTGAGGAGGACGCCGTCGTCGTAGACCTCGAGGTCCATCGTGGCCTTGTCGGTCTCGACCTGCGCGATCACGTCGCCGGCCGACACCGACGCGCCCTCTTCAGCGAGCCACGCGACGAGGACGCCCTCCTCCATCGTGTCGCTCATCTTGGGCATTTCGACTGCGATTGCCATCGTGGGAACTGGGGTATGGGAAATGGGAAATGGCAGATCGGCAGCGGGGCGGGACGGAACCGGATCCCCCGTTCCCGTTTCCCGATTCCCCAGTGCCCTTACATGTAGAGCGTCTTCTTGACCGCCGCGATGGTCTCGTCGACCGAGGGCATCCAGGCCTCGATGAGGTTCTTGGCGTACGGCGCCGGGACGTCCTCGGCCGTGACCCGCTCGACGGGCGCGTCGAGGTAGTCGAAGCATTCGCGCTGGATCTGGAAGCCGACCTCGGAGGCGATCCCCCCGAACGGCTGGCTCTCGTCGACGATCACGAGCCGGTTCGTCGTCTTGACCGACTCGATGACCGCGTCGATGGGGTACGGGCGGATCGTGCGCGGGTCGATGACGGTCGCCTCGACGCCCTGCTTGGCGAGCTCGTCGGCGGCCTCCATGGCCAACCAGTAGCTCTTAGAGTGGGCCACGATCGTCACGTCGTCGCCCTCGCGCGCGACCCGGGCCTCGCCGATCGGGATCGTGTAGTCCTCGGCCTCGGAGACCTCGCCGCGCAGGCCGAACATCAGTTCCGACTCGAGGAACAACACCGGATTGTCGTCGCGGATGGCGCTCTTGAGGAGGCCCTTGGCGTCGTCGGGGTTCGACGGCGCGATGATCTTGAGGCCCGGGACGTTCGAGTACAGCGCCTCGACGGAGTTCGAGTGCGTCGCGCCGAGCTGGCCGGCCGCGCCGTTGCCGCCGCGGAACACGATCGGGATGGACGCCTGCCCGCCCGACATGTAGCGGACCTTCGCGGCGTTCGACACGATCTGGTCGAAGGCCACGAACGTGAAGTTCCACGTCATGAACTCGACGATCGGCCGGAGCCCCATCATGGCCGCGCCGATGCTGAGGCCGGCGAAGCCCGACTCCGAGATCGGCGTGTCGATGATCCGCTTGGGCCCGAACTGGTCGAGCATGCCCTGGGACACCTTGTAGGCCCCGTCGTACTCGGCGACCTCCTCGCCGATGAGGTAGACGTTCTCGTCGCGCTCCATCTCCTCCGTCATCGCGGCACGGAGGGCCTCGCGGAATTGCAGCTCTGCCATTCTAGGATCTTTGGGGTCGTCGGCCTCGGGCGCCAGGGGGCCGAGGCGGGGCGGTCGGGAAGCGGTTACTGGACGCGGGGCACGTCGCCGACGAACACGTCCTCGTACATCGTCGAGATGTCGGGGAGCGGCGACTGCTCGGCGAACTCGACCGAGGCCATGACCTCGGCCTTGACGTCCTCGTCGATCTGGTCGAGCTGCTCGTCGGTGGCGAGGTCGTTCTCGAGCACGTAGAGCCGGGTCCGGACGATGGGGTCCTCGTTCTTCTTGGCCTCCATCTCCTCCTTCGTCCGGTACTTCTGGGGGTCGGACATGGAGTGGCCGCGGTAGCGGTACGTCTGGACCTCGACGAAGTACGGCTTCGTCTGGCCGTCGGCCTCGCCGCGGGCGTCGTCGGCGATCTGCTTGAAGGCGCCGTAGACCTCGAACAGGTCCATCCCGTCGATCACGGCCGTCTTCATGCCGTACGGGTAGCCCTGCTTGTAGAGCTGGGCGTCGCCGCGCGAGCGCTCGACGGAGGTGCCCATCGCGTACGCGTTGTTCTCGACGATGATGAGCGCCGGGACGTCGTAGAGCGCCGCGAGGTTGGCCGCCTCGTGGAACGCGCCCTGGTTGATGGCCCCGTCGCCGAAGAACGTGAGCGAGCAGCCACCGTCCTCCTTGTACTTCGACGCGAAGCCCATCCCGACGCCCACCGGGATCTGCCCGCCGACGATCCCGTGGCCACCGTAGAAGTGCTTCTCGACGTCGAAGAAGTGCATCGATCCGCCCTTGCCGCGGCTGCACCCGTCGATCTTGCCGAACAGCTCGGCCATCCCCTCGTTGGCGCCCATGCCGCGCGCGAGCGCGAGCCCGTGGTCGCGGTAGGCCGTGATGATGGGGTCCGTGTCGCGGATGGCCCAGACGGCGCCGGTCGAGACGGCCTCCTGCCCGATGTAGAGGTGGAGGAAGCCGGCGATCTTCTGGCGCCCGTACATCTGCGCGGCCCGCTCCTCGAAGCGGCGCTGCAGCAGCATGTTGCGGTACATGTCGAGGACCGTCTCGGGCGAGAGCCCCAGCGACTCGTGCGTATGGCCCGACTGGCGGAAGATCTGGACGTCGGGGACGTCGGGCGTGAACGCGGCCGTGCCGTTGGCCTTGGAACCGGCCCGCTTCCGCGCGGGGGCCTTTTTCTTGGTGGACGTGCCAGCCATGGGAGGGAGTCGGACGGAGGGGCGAGGACGAACCGGCAGCGGGCACGAGGGATCCGCCGCGGGGAAAAGCTACCGCCGGAGCGGCCCCGGGCGCACGTCGGGCGTACGGACGGCGCCCTCTCCGCCGTCTCTCAACGGAACGCCCGCCCCGAGCGGCCCGCGCACGTCCTATCCTTTCCCCGTGCCCGACGTCTTCCTCTCCCCTCCCGCACCCGGCGGCGCCGTCGTCGTCGTCCCGACCTACAACGAGTCGGGGACCGTCGTCTCGATCGTCGAGGCCGTGCTCGCGCTCGAGGGCGACCTCTGCATCCTGGTCGTCGACGACGGCTCGCCCGACGGGACCGGCGACCTCGTCGACGGGCTCCGGCAGCGCCACCCCGAGCGCGTCGGGCTCCTCCGCCGGGCCGGCAAGCTCGGCCTCGGGACGGCCTATCTCGACGGCTTCCGCCACGCCCTCGCCGCCGGCTTCGCGTTCGTCTGCGAGATGGACGCCGACTTCTCGCACAATCCGGACGACCTGCCCCGCCTCGTCCAGGCCTGCCAGCCCACCGAGGCGGGCGGGCGCGGCGCCGACGTCGCGGTCGGGAGCCGCTACGTCGACGGGCTCCGCGTGCTGAACTGGCCGCTCGGGCGGCTCGTCCTCAGCTACGGCGCCGGGGTCTACACGCGCGCCATCACGCGCCTCCCCATCCGCGACGTGACGGCCGGGTTCAAGTGCTTCCGCCGCGAGGTCCTGGAGGCCATCGACTTCGGCCGCGTCAAGTCGAACGGGTACTCGTTCCAGATCGAGATGAACTACCGCGCTTGGAAGGCCGGCTTCAAGATCGTCGAGGTGCCGATCGTGTTCACGGAGCGGAGCGAGGGCGAGTCGAAGATGTCGAGCGCCATCGTCCGCGAGGCCATGCGGAAGGTCTGGGAGCTCCGCGCGCGGGCACTGCTCGGGCGCCTCTGAGGAGGGTTGGGGGGGCGGAGCTCGGCACGCGCCGCCCCCTTCCACCGCCCCCCTACTCGATCGCTTTCCACTGCTCGGTCTGGCGCGGGAGCACGTCGGCCGGGTCGAGGGCCGGGTGCAGCAGCGCCGCCGAGACGCGCTCCATGCGGGCGCCCTGCGAGCCCTTAACGAGGACGACGTCGCCGGGGCCGAACTCGAACGGCCCGCCGGCCTCGATGGCCCCCGCGACTGCCCGCGACGACTCCGCCGTCTCGACCCGGTCCGCCTCGGCGTCGTCGAGGGCGGCCACGGCCCGGCGCATGATGTCGCCGACGGCGATGACCCGGTCGGACCGCTCCAGCGCCGCGCGGAGGACGCGGACGTGCTCGTCGACCTCGCCCGCGCCGAGCTCCAGCATGTCGCCGAGGATCGCCGTCGTCCGCTCGCCGCCGAGGCCCGCCAGCACGTCGAGCGCCGAGATCGTCGCCTCCGGCGACGCGTTGTAGGTGTCGTCGATGAGCGTGCTCCCCTCGATCCCGTCCAGCCTCCGGAGGCGGCCCTTCTCGGGCTCTACGGCCTCCAGACCCCGCGTGATGGCGCCAGGCTCCATCCCGAGCGCGCGGCCGACGGCCGTGGCGGCCATCGCGGTGTAGACGGCGTGGTCGCCGAGGATCGGGAGCGTGGCCGTCACGTCGGCCGGCGTCACGTCGCAGCCGTCGCTCGTGCCGAACAGGAGGACGCGCCCGTCCGTGACGTCGGCCATCCGGCGCGAGCGCTCGTTGTCGCCGTTGAGCACGGCCGTGCCCGCCGGCGTGAGGGCGCGGACGATCTCGGACTTTTCGCGCTCGATCCCGTCGAGGCTCCCGAACGTCTCGAGGTGGACCCCGAGCACGGTCGTCACGACGCCGACCGTCGGCGGGAACGCCTCGCAGAGCTCGCGGATGTCGCCCGCCAGCCGCGCGCCCATCTCGAGCACGAGGACCGTCTCCGGGGCCAGGTCCGCGTTGAGGAGCGTCAGCGAAAGGCCGAGCGGCGTGTTCATGTTGCCCTCCGAACCCTTGACCGTGAACGCCTGCTCCAGCACCGACACCACGGCCGTCCGCGTCGTCGTCTTGCCGACCGAGCCCGTGATCGCGACGACGTCGCACCCGAGGTCCCGCACGCGCGCCGAGGCGAGCGTCGTGAGGTGGCCGATGGAGCTCTCGACGACGGTGCGCTCGACGCCGTCCGGCACCCGAATCGGCTCCTCGACGATCACGCCGGCCGCGCCCTTGTCGACCGCCTGCGGCACGAACCGGTGGCCGTCGTGGGTCTCCCCACGGATCGCGACGTAGACGTCGCCGGGCTGGAGGGTGCGGGTGTCGGTCGAGTACGGCATCGGCGGCGGGGGTGGGCCGGGCGGGCGGCCCCCCCCCCCGCCGGGGGCGCCCCGCCCTCGCGGGGCCGCGGCGGGGGGCGGG
>JAAXJP010000025.1 GCA_012269805.1 Rubrivirga sp. | reverse complement strand
GCCGGACGACTCACACGATCAGCATGCAGTCGCCGTACGAGTAGAACCGGTACCCCTCGCGGACGGCGTGGCGGTACGCGGCCATCACGGGCTCCAGCCCGCCGAACGTCGCCGTGAGCACGAGGAGCGACGACTTCGGCAGGTGGAAGTTGGTCAGGAGCGCGTCGACGGCGCGGAAGCGGTAGCCGGGCGTGACCGTGAGGTCCGTCGGGCCGGCGACCGGGTGGAACCGTCCCGCCTCGTCGGCGGACGTCTCGAGGGCCCGCGTCGAGGTCGTCCCCACGGCGACGACCCGTCCGCCCGCCTGCCGGACGCCGTTGAGCGCGTCGGCCGTCGGAGGCGACACCTCGATCCGCTCCGGCGCCACGCGGTGGTCCCGGAGGTCGTCGGCGCGGACGGGCTCGAAGGTCCCGTAGCCGACGTGGAGCGTGACCTCGGCCGTGACGACGCCCTTCCCGCGGAGCGCCTCGACGGTGCCCGGCGTAAAGTGGAGCCCGGCCGTCGGCGCCGCGATCGCGCCGCGCTTGCGGGCGAAGACCGTCTGGTACCGCTCGCGGTCCGCCGCGTCGGCCTCGCGGTCGACGTACGGCGGCAGCGGCATCCGCCCGATCTGTTCGATGGCCGCCGCCTCCGCCTCGGCGGTCTCGAACGGCTGGCCGTCGCGGAGCAGCCGGACCCGCCGCCGCCCGCTGTCTTCGACGGCCTCGACCCGCGCCCCGAGGCGGTCGTCGAACAGGACCTCGGCGCCGGCCGTCAGCTTCCGCCCCGGCTTGGCGAGGGCCGACCACGCCCCGTCCTCCGCCCTCTCGACCAGAAACAGCTCGGCCCGGCCGCCCGTCGGCCGCCGCCCCACGAGGCGGGCCGGCACGACGCGCGTGTCGTTGAACACGAGCGCGTCGCCCGGGTCCAGGAACTCGCCGAGGTCGGCGAAGCGGCGGTCCTCGACGGCGCCCGTGTCGCGGTGGAGCACGAGCATCCGCGAGGCGTCGCGCCGCTCGGCCGGCCGCTGGGCGATGAGCCCGTCGGGCAGGTCGAAGTCGTAAGCATCGAGGGCAAGCGGCACGGGGCATGAGGCAAGGGGCTAAAAGATGACGCCTCTTGCCCCCTGCCACATCCCTCATGCCCTCACACTAGAGCTGCGCGGCCCGGCGACGGACGGACGCGAACTGGCTGTCGTTCATCCGGAGGCCGCGGCCGTCGTAGCGGCGGGCCATCTGGCGGACCGTCTGCATCCGCTCTGACGACAGCGGGTGCGTGCGGAAAAAGGCGACGCCGCCGCCGCGCTCCTGCGACGCGAGGCGCTCGAGGAGGTCGGCGAGGCCGTCGGGGTCGTAGCCGGCGTTGGCCATGATCTGGACGCCGAGTTGGTCGGCCTCGCGCTCGTCGCGGCGGGAGAACGACGCGAAGGCGCCCTGGGCCGCGATCTGCGCCGCGAGCCCCTCGACGCCGCCGCCCACGCCGACCGCGCCGGCGAGGACGTTGACCTCCTGGGCCGCCGAGAGCCGCTGCGTGCCGTGACGGGCCACGCCGTGGGCGACTTCGTGGGCGATGGCCCCGGCCAGCTCGCCCGCGCTGCCGACGTTCTCGATCAGCCCGGTGTTGATGTAGACGAGCCCGCCCGGCACGTTGAACGCGTTGATCGCGTCGTCGCGGACGACGTAGAACCGCCACGGCCGGTTGCCGAGCTGCGTCTGTCGCGCCATGGCCTGGCCGATCGAGTTCACGTAGTTCGTGAGCGTCCGGTCGTTGGTGAGGGGGAGCTGCTGGGCGAGCTGGTCCTCGAGTTGGCGCCCGGCCTGCCACTCCTCGTCGACGGAGTAGTAGTTGGCGCCGCCGAGCGTGGCGCAGGAGGCGAGGCCCAGGGCGAGGACGGCGAGCGCCGCCGTGCGGAAGGCGTGGGTCATGGGTCGTGCGGTGGTGGGAGGAGCAGAACGGTGCCTCGGGGGGCCCCCGTTCCGTCGCAAGAGCCGTTCCGGGGACGCCCGGGGTCACACCCCTCCCCCAGCCCTACCCTCCTCCCCCCGCCCCGGCGCCGAGGCGGC
>JAAXJP010000226.1 GCA_012269805.1 Rubrivirga sp. | reverse complement strand
CTGCTCCCGCTTCTCGTCGGCGCCGAGGCGGCCGTCGACGTCGTCGCGTTGCCGACCGACGAGGCCGCGAGCGCCACGTTCCACGGCCGCGACGTGTTCGGGCCGGCCGCCGCGCGGCGCGCCGCCGGCGCCGAGCTCGGCGACCTCGGCGAGCCCGTCGACTCGCTCACCCCGCTGCACTGGCCCCTGCCCCGCGTCGACGAGCAGGGCGTGTTCGGGATGGTCCTCCACGTCGACCACTTCGGCAACTGCGTGACGAACATCACCCGCGACGACGTCGAAGGCCAGCGCGACGGGCGCGACTTTAAGTGCTTCGCCGGCTCGACCGTCTTCCGCAACCACGCCCGGACGTACGCCGAGGTCGGCGCGGGCGACCCCCTGACGCTGTTCGGCAGCTCGGGCCTCCTCGAGATCGCCGTCAACCGCGGCCACGCCTCGGAGCTCTTGTCGGTCGAGCGCGGCGACACCGTCCACCTCGTGTTCGACGCGCCGGCCCGGACCCCGTCGCGCGACGCGACGCTCGCTACGAACGCCTGATGGCCGAGCCCTCTGCCGCGGAACAGGTCAGCGACCTGCCCGCCTTCGACCGCGTCCAGGAACGTCCCGGCCCGACGCCCAAGCCGCCCCGGCGCCTCCGCCCCGGCCTCATCGCGCTCGTCCTCGCCGTCATGGCCGGCGGGGCGTTCTTGGCGTACGGCCTGTGGCCCGAGGAGTCCGACCCTGACAGCGTGCTCCAGCACCTCGTCACGACCGCGGACACGTTCGCGCCCGAGCTCGGGACGACCCGCCCCGACGAGGCCCAGGCCCTGGTGCTCGATGCCCTCGGGTGGCAGGTCGCGCCGCCCGACCTTCCGGCGCTCGCCATCGTCGGCGTCGGGATCCCGACCATCGGGAGCGTCCAGCCGTCGGCCGGGACCTCCCCGTCCGAGGTCCAGGTGCCCGCCTTCCGGTACGAAGGCGCCGACGGCGCGCGGACGACGGTGTTCGCCTACGACTACATCCTCCTCGACCGCGTCCGGACCGCGTTCGACCTCCCGGACGGTACCTACGCCGCCCTCAGCGAGCCGACCCCCGTCGACTCCCGCGTCGTCGACGGGCAGTTCGTGGTGTCGTGGCGCGAGCGGGCCATGATCTTCTCGGCGGTGACGTCGAGCGAGCAGGTCGCCGAGCAGATCCGCCAGGCCGTGTCGAGCTGAGGAGCGTCGCCGGAGAGGACCGCTCCCGTCGCGTGTTCGAGGCCCGAGGTGGGTATCATGTGGGCCAAGTAAGCGCTTACGCTCATGAGCACCTACGCGGGGTCCCGCCCCGCCCTCCCGCACCCGTTCGCGGCGATCCCGGACGACCGGTTCACCCTCCTCGGGGACGCCGTCTCCGCCGAGGTCGTCGGGGCGACGGTGGTGATCGATTGCGGCGGCCCTCGGCTCGCGGTCTCGTTCCTCGCCGCCGACGTCGCCCGGGTCCGCCTCGCCCCCTCCGGCGACTTTGCCGAGGCGGGTCACGGCGCCGACGCCGACGAGACTCCGTTCTCGTACGCCCTCGATGCGGAGCAGGGCTGGGACGGCCTCGCGATCGCGCTCGTCGACGACGGGGACGCGTGGCGCGTGGCGACCGACGCGATGACGCTCCGGGTGCGCAAGAGCCCGTGTCGGCTCTCGTTCGAGACGCCCGACGGGCGGCCGTTCCTCCAGGACACCGCCGGCGCCGGCTGGGCCGACGTCGACGGCCGGACGGCCACGCGCTGCTGGAAGGCCCACGCGCCGGACACGCGGTTTTTCGGCCTCGGCGACAAGACGTTCGAGCTCGACCGCTCCGGCCGCCAGCTCACGTTCTGGAACGCCGACACCTACGCCTACGCGCCCGAGCAGGACCCGATCTACAAGTCGATCCCGTTCACGCTCGTCCTCGCCCCCGACGGCGGGGGCTGGACCGGCGCCGGACTCTACCTCGACAACTCGTACCGCTCCGAGATGGACCTGGGCGCCGCCGCCTCGGGCGACTGGTGGTTCGGGTCGGAGGACGGCGAGCTCCGGTACTACGTGTTCGCCCCCGAGGCAGGCGACCCCGCCGGGCTGAAGCACCCGCTCCGCCGCTACTGCGACCTCACGGGCCACAAGCCGATGCCCGCGAAGTGGTCGCTCGGCTACCACCAGAGCCGATGGAACTACCAGGACGCCGGCTACGCGCGGTGGATCGCCCACGAGTTCCGCCGCCGCGACCTCCCGCTCGAGTGCATCCACCTCGACATTGCCTACATGGACGGCTTCCGCGTCTTCACGTGGGACGATGAGGCGTTCCCGGATCCGAAGGGGCTCAACGACGACCTCGCCGAGCTCGGCGTCCGCTCGGTCGTGATCGTGGACCCAGGCGTGAAAGTGGACCCCGACTACTTCGCGTACCGGGAGGGCAAGAGCCGGCGCCTGTTCTGTGAGAACCCCGACGGCTCGGGCTTTACCGACACCGTCTGGCCCGGCGACGTCCACTGGCCCGACTTCTCGAAGCGCGAGGCGCGGAGCTGGTGGGGGCGGACGCACGAGCGCTACCTCAACGCGGGCGTGACGGGCGTCTGGAACGACATGAACGAGCCCGCCATCCTCGGCGGCCGCGACTTCCCCGACGAGGTCCAGTTCGCCTTCGAAGACCGCGGGACCGGCCCCACCGACCACCGCGAGGCCCACAACGTCTACGGCCTCCTCATGGCCCAGGCCACGCGCGAGGGGTTGTTGGAGGTCCGCCCTGACGAGCGGCCGTTCCTCCTCACACGGGCGTGCTTTGCCGGCAGCCAGCGCTACGCCGCGGCGTGGACCGGCGACAACGTGTCGAGTTGGGAGCACCTCCTCCTCTCGCTCCGCATCTGCCAGAGCCTCTCCCTCAGCGGCCTCGCCTTCTGCGGCCCCGACATCGGCGGGTTCGCGGGGCGCCCGTCGCCCGAGCTCTACGCCCGATGGATGCAGGCCGGCGTGCTGTACCCGTTCATGCGGACGCACTACTCGCACGAGGAGATCGACCAACAGGAGCCGTGGAGCTTCGGCGAGGAGGTCGAGACCATCTCGAAACGCTACCTCGAACTCCGCTACCGGCTCCTCCCGACGCTCTACTCGGCGTTCGAGGCGTGCACGCGGACGGCCGAGCCCCCGATGAAGGCGCTCGCCCTCGAGCACCCGACGGACCCCGAGACGCACCGCGGCTGCGACGACCAGATGTACCTCGGCGCGCACCTCATGGCGTGCCCGGTGGTCGCCGACGGCGCCCGCCAGCGGGACGTCTACTTCCCCGACGCGCCGGGCGGGTGGTACGACGTGTGGACGGGTGAGCACCTCGCCAGCGGCCAGCGCCAGGCCGTCGAGGCCCCGCTCGACACCCTCCCGCTCTTTGGTCGCGCCGGCGGGGTCGTCGCCCTCGACCCGCCGTCCCTGTCGACGGCCCTCGCCGAGCCCGGCACGCTCACGCTCTGGACGTTCCCCGGCACCAGCTCCTCCTCCTTCTACTTCGACGACGGGATCTCCTTTGCCTACCGCGACGGCGACTGGACCCGCCTCCACGTCGACCTCGACGCGGACGCCGAGGCGGGCCTGACCGCGGCGATCCGCCGCGAGGGCTCCCACGGCGTCCCGCACCATCACGTCGAGTGGCGGATCCCGCTCGCCGGCCTCGGCGACGCCCGCACCGTGCGCGTCGATGGGTCGGAGGTCGCGCTCTCGCCCGCCCTCGGCGACGCCGAGATCGCCGCGGCCGAGGACGGCGCGTGGCTCGTCGTCCGGACCCGCACCGACGTCGATCGCGTCGAGGTCCGCTAGCCCTTCCCTTCTGCATGTCGTCCCCCCTGATCGACGCGCCGGCCGTGGCGGCCGGCGCCCTCAGCCTCTCCACCCACGCCGGCGAGCTCCGCCTCGACGCGCTGGCGGACGAGGTCGTCCGCATCCGCCTCGTACGTGATGGTGAGGCGCCGCGCGAGCGGCCGTCGTACGCCCTCGACCCCGACGCGCGGTGGGACGGCCCGTCGCACTGGCGGGTCCGCGACGCCAACGAAGTGGTGGAGGTCGAGACCGCCGCGCTCCGAGTCCGCGTGACCGTCGAGACCGGCGCGTTCGTCGTCACCGACCGCCGGCGTGGCCACGTGCTCGCCGAGGCGGAGGCGCTGCCCGCCGAGGGCGCGGCCCACGCCGTCGCCCTCGAGCCCGACGACCGGCTGTTCGGGCTGGGCGACAAGGCGCTCGCGCTCGACCGCCGCGGCCACGCCGTCGAGCTCTGGAACACCGACGCTTTCAAGTACGGCCGAGGCACGGACCTGCTCTACAAGTCGGTCCCCTTCGTGCTCAAGCAGGGCTCCGATGGGGCCGTCGGCCTGTTCTACGACAACACGTTCCGGAGCCGGTTCGACCTCGGCGCCGCCGACGGCGACCGGATGACGTGGTCGGCCGACGGCGGCGCGCTGGACCTCTACGTCCTCCACGGGCCGACGCCGCTCGGCGTCGTCGAGACGTACGCCCGGCTCACCGGGCGGACGCCGATGCTCCCGAAGTGGGCGCTCGGCTACCACCAGTGCCGCTACTCGTACATGAACGAGGGCGAGATCCGCGAGGTGGCTGCCGGCTTCCGCGACCGCGGGATCCCGTGCGACGCGCTGTACTTCGACATCCACTACATGGACGGGTACCGCGTGTTCACGTGGGACCGCGAACGGTTCCCAGACCCGTCGGCGCTCCTCGCGGACCTGGAGGCGGACGGGTTCAAGTCGGTCGTCATCATCGACCCCGGCGTCAAGGCCGACGACCCGGACTACACCGTCTACCGCGACGGCCAGGACCGGGACGCCTACGTCACCTACCCCGACGGCTCGGAGGTCCACGGCCACGTGTGGCCCGGCCTTTGCGCCTTCCCCGACTACACCAACCCGGAGGTCCGCCGATGGTGGGGCGCGCTCCATGAGGGCCTGCTTCGCGACGGCGTCGACGGGGTGTGGAACGACATGAACGAGCCCGCGCTGTTCTCCGTCGAGCACGTCGAGGGCTCGATGGACGCCGAGCACGACGTGGGCACGATCCCGAATGAGGCGCTCCACGCCTTCGAGGGCGAGGGCGGGACGCACGCCGAGGCGCACAACGTCTACGGGATGCAGATGCAGCGGGCCACGTTCGAGGGCCTCCGCGAGATCGCCCCGGACAAGCGGCCGTTCACCATCACGCGCGCGTCGTACGCCGGCGCCCAGCGGTTCGGGACGAGCTGGACGGGCGACAACTCGGCGACGTGGGACCACCTCAAGCTGGCCGTACAGACGTGCCTCTCGCTCGGCGTCTCCGGCATGACGTTCACCGGGTCCGACGTCGGCGGCTTCGTCGGCGAGCCGACCGGCGAGCTACTCGCGCGGTGGACGCAGGTCGGCGCGCTCACGCCGCTGTTCCGGAACCACTCGGCCGTCGACACGCCGCGCCAAGAACCGTGGCTGTTCGGCGACGAGGTCGAGCGCGTCTGCCGCGAGGCCATCGAGCTCCGGTACCGCCTCCTGCCCGTCTTCTACACAGCCCTCTGGCAGGCCGCCACGCACGGCACGCCGATCCTCCGCCCGCTCCCGCTCGTCCACCCCGATGACGAGACGATCCGCCGGACGAGCCCGCTCGGGTTCTACGTCGGGGCTTCGCTCCTGGCGCAGCCGGTCCTCGAGGAAGGACAGTCCGAGCGGGAGGTGTACCTCCCCGACGCCGAGGCCGGCTGGGTCGACTTCTGGACGGGTGCGCGCTTCGAGGGCCGCCAGACGATCTGGACGCAAGCGCCGCTCGACCGCGTCCCACTCTACGTGCGCGGAGGCTCGGTCCTGCCCCTCGGCCCGGTCCGCCAGCACACCGGTGAGGCGGTCGAGCGGCTCGTGCTCCACGTCTATCCCGCGCCCGGGCGCCACACGTCGTGGCTCTACGACGACGCGGGCGACGGCGACGGCGACCGCTGGCTCGGCCGTCTCGACCTCGAGGATGACGGCGAGTCGGTTCACGTCACCTGCGCCGTCACCGGCGAGTACGAGCCCGAGTGGATCGCCTGGGACATCGCGGTCCACGGCCTCGGCGACGCGCCAGCCCGGGTCGCCGCGAACGGCGAGGAGGTCGAGTCGGAGTGGGATGGGGTCGCCCGGTTCACCGCCCCCGTCGGGGCCTCGCTCGAAATCCGGCGGTAGGGTGGCCGGCCTCGGGAACGCATGCCACGCCCTCGTGCGTTGGGCCTGCGCTGTGACGACGCTCCGCTTCCCGCTCGCCCTCCTCGCCGCCGTCGCCCTCGTCTGGGGGTGCGGGACGCCGCAGCCCGTCGGCCAGCGAGTGCCCGACTACGAGGCGCTTGCGGCCGGGGAGCCCGCGCCGTTCGACTCGACCGCCCTCAATTTCCTCGTCGTCGGCGACTGGGGCCGGAACGGGTTCTTCAACCAGGCCGAGGTCGCCGAGGCCATGGGCGTCGTCGGAGAGCGCGTGCGGAGCCAGTTCACGATCTCGACGGGCGACAACTTCTACCTCTCCGGCGTCACCGGCGTCGACGACGTGAAGTGGGAGCGGTCGTACGAGCGGATCTACACGGCTCCCGTGCTCCAGAGCCGGTGGTACGTCACGCTCGGCAACCACGACTGGCAGGGCGACGTGCCAGCCCAGATCGCCTACACCGAGACCAGTGAGCGGTGGTACCTCCCGGCCCAGTACTACGCTGAGACGCTCAACGTGGATGACGAGACCGAGGTGCTCCTCGTGTTCCTCGACACGAACCCGCTCGCCTACCCTGAGGACTACCGCCGCCGCTTTTCCGACACCGGCACGTGGGACCACGACGACCAGCTCGAGTGGCTGGAGCGGACGCTCGCCGGCTCCGATGCGGCCTGGAAGATCGTCGTCGGCCACCACCCCATCTACGTCGGCTCGACGGCGTATTCCGACAACGAGCGGCTCGTCGAGCGGCTGGTGCCGCTGTTCGAGGAGTACGGCGTCCAGGCCTACTTCGCTGGCCACGACCACAACCTCCAGCACCACCGCCCCGAGGGATCGACGGTCGACTACTTCGTGTCCGGCGCCGGCTCCCTCACGCGCGAGGTGGTCGAGACGCCGAACACCCTGTTCGCCCTCCGCGCGCCCGGCTTCATGGCCGTGTCCATGACGCGGGCGCGGATGACGGTCCAGAGCTACGACGAGGACCAGCGGCTGGTCTACGAGTCCGAGGTCCCGCTCCAGCGCGGGGCCCGGCTCGACCTCCCGTTCGGCCTCGGCGACTGACTCCCCGAGGCGGGCCGGGTCACCGGGTGCCGGACCGGCGGGAGGCCCGGCGGCCCCGCGCCCTCCGGACCATCGTGTCGTAGGCCTGCTGGCTCAGCCAGTCGGCCCCGTCGGTGTACGCCGGGCGGACGTAGTACGTACCGCGCCGGTGGATCGGCGTGCCGTAGGCGAGGCACACGGCGCCCTCCGGCGGGGCGTCCGGCGACCGCGAGCGGCGCCAACGGACGCGCCGCCAGTCGCGCTCTGCGAGAGCGTCCCAGAACGCGTCGTCGTGCTCCGGCCGGACCGACGCCACTACTCGCGCGTCCGGCGCCGGGCCGCAGTCGGCGCGGCGGCCTCGGCGTCGTGGTCGAGCGCGTCGGCGAGGACCGCCGGGTCGATCCGGTCCATGGCCCCGTCCTCCTGCGTCACGATGGCCTCGAGCGTCTCGACGCGGCGGCGGAGCGGCGCGGTCGCGTCCTCGACGGCCGCCCCGATGATCGCCTCGAGCTCGCTCTTTCGGAGGCTGGCGCCGTCGGGGCTGCCGCCGCCGTCGGCGGCCTTGATCTTGGCGATCCCCGAGAACACGGCCCAGGGCATGCCCACGAACAGAGCGAGCGCGGCGATAACCTCTCCGGGTCCCATGTCGATGTCGTGTGGTGAGGAGCCGAGTACGCGGGGGAGGCCCGCGACGTTGCGCTACGAGAACGCGTTGAGCCCAGTCGCCTCTTGCCCGAGGACGAGCGTGTGGACCTCGTCGGTGCCCTCGTAGGTCACGACGGACTCGAGGTTCGCCATGTGACGCATGACCGGGTAGATGCCAAGGACGCCGTTACCGCCGAGCAGCTGGCGGCTCTGCCGCGCGACCGCCAGCGCCGTCCGGACGTTGTCGCGCTTGGCGAGGGAAACGTGCTGCGGGCGCATGGTCCCCTCGTCCTTCATCCGACCGAGGCGCCACGCCACGAGCTGCGCCTTCGTGATGTCGGCCAGCATGTCGGCGATGTGGTTCTGGACGAGCTGGAAGCCAGCGACCGGCTTGCCGAACTGCTCGCGCGAGGTTGTGTGCTGGAGGGCCGCGTCGTAGCAGGCGAGCGCGGCGCCGAGGACGCCCCAGGCGATCCCGTAC
>JAAXJP010000199.1 GCA_012269805.1 Rubrivirga sp. | reverse complement strand
CGTCCGGATCGTCCAGGCGATGCCGAGGAGGACGATGAGGTAGCCCCCGAACACGACGGCGAGCGCGACGGTCATGGGGCTGGGAGGGCGGGGAACGTCCAGCCCGCCGCGGCGAGGCGGGGGAGGGCGAGGTCGAGCGCGGCAACGGCGCGGGCCGCCGAAGGCCCGTCGTGGAGGGCGAGGATCGACCCGGCCCGCGCGAGTCGGACGACCTCGTCGGCCAGCCCCTTGGGCGCCCGGGACGCGAGGAAGTCGCCCGGCATCACGTCCCACAGCACGATCCGCCGGTCGCCCTCCCGGGCCCAGCGGACGAGCCCCGGCGTCACGCGCCCGTACGGGGGGCGGACGTCGCGGACGGGGCCGCCGACCAGCGCTCGGAGCACCTCTTCGGCTCGTTCGAACGACGACCGGACCGTGCCCGGCGACCGCCACCCGCTCACGTGCGCGTCGCCGTGGCTCCCGACGCGGTGCCCCGCCTCGGCGATCTGGCGGACGAGGTCGGGGTGGGCCTCGGACGCTGGGGCGGACAGAAAGAACAGGCCGGTCGCGCCGTGACGGGCGAGGGCGTCGAGCCAGCGCGGCGTGCCGGTGGGGTCTGGACCATCATCGATCGTCACGTACAGGCATGGCCGGCTCGCGTCGTGCGTCGGCCCGCGGACGATGGCGCCGGGCACGAGCGGCCCGAGCGCGCGGGGCAGCAACGAGTCGCGAAGGCGCTGAAACGGCAGAGGGGCGGGGGAGAGGTGCGCCGAAAGATGCCACCGTCTCGGGCGCGCCGCCGGCCTCCCCGCAGCGCGCCCGAGGTGGGCCTACTGGTCGAGCGTCCGCCCCTTCCAGTGGAACCCCCCGAGCGGGCCGAGCACGCCGACGAGCAGCGACTGCGGCCCATGGAGCAGGAGGTGGAGCGGGAAGACCGGGATGAGGTGCGTCTGCCCGAACCGCCGCGCGGCCGGCACGAGCACCGGCAGCTCCGTCGCCGCCTTGATCGCGAGCGCGCCGACCAGCCAGGGCCAGAGCCCGGACACGAAGGGGGCGGCCAGGAGGGTCGCCGTCAGGGCGAAGTAGAACGCGACGAGACCGCTCAGCATCGCCTTGAGCCGGAGCGGGTAGTTCAGGCTCTTCGACGCCCACCGCTTCCGCTGGTGGAGGAACTCGTTGGCCGTGTAGACCGGCGTCGTGAGGACCGTCGCGCCCGGGTCGGCGCAGAAGCGGATGTCGAGCGGGGTCGTGTACGCGATCTTCTGCATGAGCAGCTCGTCGTCGCCGCTCGTCACGTGGTCGATGCCCGAGAAGCCGCCGAGCGCCTCGAACGTCTCGCGCCGGTAGCCCACGTTCGCGCCATTCGCGAGGTGCGGCTGGCCGATCCCGATGCCGCCCGCGCCGCACGCCATCACGCCGAAAAAGTCGAGGGCCTGGAAGCGGACGAACAGGCCGTCCTCCGGCCGGACGATGTAGGCGACGGGGCCGGACACGAACGCGATCTCGTCGCCCTCGAACTGGGCCGCGAGCGCGCGGGGCCAGCCCGGCGGCACCACGCAGTCGGCGTCGGTCGTGAGGATGAGCTCGCCGCGGGCGTGGGCGACGGCTTTTTCGATCGCCCGCTTTTTGTGGGCGCGCGTCCGCCGCCGGTTCTCGGGGATCTGCACGAGGCGGAGCCGGCCGCCGCCCTCCGCCTCGTCCCACTCCGCCTCGGGCAGCTCGTCGCCGGCCGGGACGAGCGCCGCCGTCGCCGTCATCCGCTGGCGGACGACCGCGGGCGTCGCGTCCGACGAGTCGTCGTCGACGACGATGACCTCGAGCTTGCCGGGGGGGTAGTCGGTCGCGAGGATCGAGTCGACGCACGGCCCGATCGTGTCCTCCTCGTCGCGGGCCGGGACGACGACCGTGATCGTCGGGAGGTCGGCGTCGGCGAGGCGGGGCGTCGCGTCCGTCCGGCGGGCCTCGCCGCGGAGGCCGGTGGCCCACGCCAGGAGCCACGCGCCGTGGTAGGCGGCGAGGCCGACCAGGAGGATTCCCCAGATCGTCGTCACGCCGGGACCTCGAC
>JAAXJP010000567.1 GCA_012269805.1 Rubrivirga sp. | reverse complement strand
GAGACGGTCGGGATCTCGATCAAGCTGTCGATGATCGGGCAGGTCGTCGACCGGGACCTCTGCGAGGCCAGCCTCCGCTCGCTCCTGGAGCGGGCCCGCGAGGCCGACGTGTTCGTCCGGCTCGACATGGAGGGGTCCGGCCTCACCCAGTCGACGCTCGGCGCGTTCGAGGCCGTCTACCCCGACTTCCCCGACCACGTCGGGCCGGTCCTCCAGGCCTACCTCCACCGGACCGACGCCGACGTGGCCCGGATGTGCGAGTTGGACGCGCGCGTCCGCCTCTGCAAGGGGGCCTACAAGGAGCCCGCGGCGCTGGCCTACCAGGACATGCCGACGATCCGCTGGCACTACCGCCGCTACGCGGACCGGCTCCTCACGGACGCCCGCTACCCCGGGATCGCGACCCACGACGACGAGCTCATCGGCGCGGTCAAGCAGCTCGTGGCCGAGCGCGGCCTCTCGCGGGACGCCTTCGAGTTCCAGATGCTCTACGGTCTCCGGCCCGACACGCAGCGCCAGCTCGTGGACGACGGGTACCGAATGCGGGTTTACGTGCCGTACGGGACCGAGTGGCTCCCGTACTTCTCGCGCCGCCTCCGCGAGCGGAAGGAGAACGCGTTCTTCGTCCTGAAGGCGCTCGTGCGTGGGTGAGCGGGGCCGCCCGCCTGACGGCGTCGACCTGAGGGTTCGGCGCCGAGGCGGGCGGAGTCGAGGCCGGCGAGCGGAGGGGATCGGCGGGCCGGCGGCGCGTCGGTGGGGAAATGCGGCGAGAGGGCAAAAAGCGGTGCCGCCCTCCCGGCACACTGCTAGTTTTTTCGCTCCCCACCTCGGCCCCATGCCCCGCCTCTTCGCCGTCGCCGTCCTGGCGGCCACGTTCGCCGTTCCGTCGCTCGCCCAGGCGCCCGTCCGCGCCCAGGCCGACACGACGTCGGCGCCGCCCGTCCGCGCCGTCTCGGACCGCTCCGCGCCGGCGCGCGCCCTCTCGTTCTCGGCCGAGCGCCTGCTCGTGCCCGTCGAGGGCGTCGCGCCCGACGACCTCGACGACACGTTCACGGCCCGCCGTTCGGGGGGCCGGACACACCGCGCCATCGACATCATGGCCCCGCGGGGGACGCCGGTGCTCGCGATCTCCGACGGCGAGATCACGCGGATCCACACGAACCGGCTCGGTGGGAAGGTCCTCTACCTCCGCTCCTACGGCGGCGAGTACGACTTCTACTACGCCCACCTCGACGCGTACGCGCCGGGGATCGAGGAGGGCCAGACGGTCCGCCAGGGCGACGTGCTCGGATTCGTCGGCAACACGGGCAACGCGCGCAGCACGCCGCCGCACCTCCACTTCCAGGTGCTCCGCCAGAGCGGCCGCGGGCGCGGCACGGCGGTCAACCCGTACCGGCTGTTCCAGCAGAGCGACCTCTACGAGCGCGCGGTCGGGCGCGGCGCGCGGGGCTGATGCCCGGCGCCTCCGCGGACGGCGCCCCGGTCGCCCTCGTCACGGCGGCCAGCCGTGGGATGGGCGCGGCCGTCGCCCGGCGGCTCGCCGCGGCCGGCTACCAACTCGCCCTGATGAGCCGGTCCGACGACGTGCTCGCGCTGGCGGACGACCTCGGCGGCCTCGGGCACACGGGCAACGTGGCCGAGGCGGACGACCTCGAGGCGTTCGTCGGCCGCGCGCTGGGCGCCTACGGCCGCGTCGATGTGGCCGTCTGCAACACGGGCCACCCGCCGAAGGGCGACCTCCTCGCCATCCCGGACGCCGACTGGCACGCGGGGCTCGACCTCGCCTTCCTCAACGTCGTCCGCGCGGTGCGGCGGCCGTGACCGCCGGCCGGATCTAGCGGACGCGGAGCCGCTGGCCGACCCGGATGTCCGCCGAGCGCTGGGCGTTGAGGTCGAGGATCGCCTGGACCGTCGTGTCGTAGCGGCGGGCGAGCGAGAAGAGGGTGTCGCCGCGCTCGACGGTGTGGTAGACGGGGCCGGCGGGCGGAGCCGGGCGGGCGGGCGCGGGCCGCGCCTCGGGCGCTTCGGCGGGCCGGCGCGCCATC
>JAAXJP010000683.1 GCA_012269805.1 Rubrivirga sp. | reverse complement strand
CGGCGGGCGCTACCGGGCCCGTTCGACGCGGGCCTCGCGGACGAGGGCGCCCTGGAGGAGCTGGGCGACCACGTCCTGGCCCTCGACGACGCGGCCGAACGCGGTGTAGCGGCCGTCGAGGTGCGGCTGTGGGCTGTGCGTCAGGAAAAACTGCGAGCCCTCGGTGTCCTTCCCCGAGCTCGCCATCCCGATCGTCCCGGTCTCGTAGCGGACGCGTGTGAACTCGCTCCGGATGGCCGTCTCGGGCCCGCCGTAGCCGTCCCGCCGGGCGTAGTCGCCGCCCTGGACCACGAAGTTGGCCACGACGCGGTGGAACGGCACCCCGTCGTAGAGGTCCTGGGCGGCCGTGAGCGTGATCCGCTGCACCGTCTGCGGCGCGGCCTCGGTGTCCAACTCGATCACGACGCGTCCGCGATCGGTGTCGAGCACGAGGCGTGGGCGCGGGCCGACGTTGGCGAGGTGGGCCCAGTCGATCGTCGTCGTGGCGGGGGAGCCGCCGGCTTCGAGCGTGACCTCGACCCCCTCCGTGAGTCGGTCGTTGAGCGCGTCGCGGGCGGCCTCCCGGAGCGCCGGGTGCCCGCCGAGCGCGATGCCCACCAGAAAGTCGATCTCGGCCCCGTCGCGGACGCGCCCGGCGGCTTCGACGATGGCCGCCATCGGCTCGACGTCGGCGGGCGCGTCGAGCGTGGCGTAGACCTCGCGGAGGAGGGCGCCGGCGCCGAGCGGCCAGAACGCCGAGTCGGCGAGGGCCGGCGCGGCCACGGACGTCGTGGCGAGGTCGGCGCGGCGAAGGCCAGAGGCGAAGGCCTCGTAGAACCGCCGGGCGCCGTAGCCACCGGCGGCCCACCGCTGACGGAGCGCCCCGAGCGCGGCGACGGCGAGCCGCGTGTCGTCGGAGCGGGCGGCCGTGAAGAGGCGCGACAGCACGGCGCCGTCGTCGGAGGCGCCGAGGGCGGAGAGCGCGGCGGCCTGCGCGAACGGGTCCTCCTGGCGGTCGCTCCACTCGAGGACCGCTGCTGGCCGCGACGGGGCGAGGACGGGGAGGAGCGCGGCCTGGACGGGCCACGGGCGGTCGTCGTCCTGGAGGACACGCAGGGCGAGGTCGAGCGCCTCGGGCGTGGCGCCGGCCGCGGCGAGCGCCCCGCCGGCCGTCTGCGCCACGTGCGGATTCGGGTCGTCGACGGCGCGGGCCAGCATCGCGCGCGCGGCCGGGTCGCCAAAGGCGCCGAGGGCGCGCGCGGCGTTCACGCGCGTCCGCCAGTCGGGGGCGCGCCCGAGCGCGGCGCCGAGGCGGGGGATGTCGGTCGGGTCCTCGAGGCGGCCGACGGCGCGCGCGAGGTCGGCCCGGGCGGGGTCGTTTTCGAGAGCGTCGAACGCGGCGCGGACGGCGCCGGCGTAGCTCCGCCACGACGCGACTGGCGACCGCGTCAAGGCGTACGCGGCGCCTTCCCGGACGCCCGGCTCGGGGTCCTGGAGGTGGTCCGCCACCCACTGGGCCCAGGCGCCGCTCGTCACGCCGCGGATCCCGAAGCGGGCGAGGGCGAGGGCGCGCGCGGGCTCCATTTCAGCCGGAAGCGGCGCTCCGAGGACGGCGTTCAGGTCCGCCCGCCCGCCGACCTTGCCGAGCGCGTCGAGCAGTTCGGCGAGGACCTCCGGGGTGGCCTCGCGCTGGAGCGAGACGGCGAGCGCGACGCCGGCCGACGAGTCGGCGGTCTGACCGAGCGCGAACGCGGCGTCGGCGCGGACGGCCGGGACGGGATCGTCGAGCCGGAGCCGCAGGGCGTCGACGGCGTCCACGTCCTGGACCGACGCGAGGGCGAACGCGGCGCGGGCGCGGACGAGGCTGTCGGGGCTGCCGAGCGCTTCGGCGAGGGCCGCGCCGTCGCGGCGGACCTGGAGATCGACGAGGGCCTGGAGGTCGGGCCGCTGGAGGAGCCCGTCGGCGGCGCGACGGATGGGCAGCGGGTCGGGCTCGGCCGGGACGGCGGTGGACGCGCAGCCGGCGACGGCGAGGGCGGCCAGAAGGAGTACGGGGCGCACGGGCGGGGGG
>JAAXJP010000551.1 GCA_012269805.1 Rubrivirga sp. | reverse complement strand
GGCATCCAGATGTTCGAGCGCGACGGCGACGACTGGGTCTGGAAGACGGACCGCCTCGGGGGGATCGAGCCCGGCAACTGGTCCACGTTCGGGGACCTCGACGGCGACGGCGACCTCGATCTGCTGACGCGCGGCCAGCCCGGCCGCGTCCGCTACTGGCGGAACGTGGGGACGGCCGAGGAGCCCGCCTTCGAGGTCGGCGCCGACCTCCTCCGCGACGCCGACGGCGAGCCGGTCAACGTCGAGGACTCGTCGATCCCGGCCCTCGCCGACCTCGACGGCGACGGGGACCCCGACCTGTACGCCGGCAAGGCCGACATCGGCACGATCACGCAGTACGTCCACGAGGGCGTCGACGCCGACGGCGTGCCGGTCTTCCGGTTCGTCACCGACCGGTTCCAGGACATCGTGATCTACGAGGAGAACCCGCAGTGCCGGTCGGCCGCCGGCCGCGCTGCTCCGAACATTCCCACGCCGGGCGGGCGTGGAACGATGCACGGGGCCAACGCCATCGCCATCGAGGACCTCACCGGCGACGGCGCCCCTGAGCTGTTCTGGGGCGACTTTTTCGCGCCGAGCCTGTTCTACTTCGCCAACGAGGGGACCGAGACCGACCCCCGTCTCACGCTCGCGACCGACCGGTTCCCGGTCGGGCAGCCGCTCACGTCGGGCGGCTACAACGCGCCGACCTACGGCGACACCGACCGCGACGGCGACGCCGACCTCGTGGTCGGCGTCCAGCGCGGCCTGTGCTTCCAGTCGCAGACGGCCGTCGCGAACCTCATCTACTTCGAGAACGCCGGGACTCCCGACGCGCCCGACCTCCGCGTCCAGACCGACCGGATGATCGAGTCGCTCGACCTCGGCTCCCGCTCGACCGCCGCGCTCGCGGCCCTCGACGGCGACGGCGACCTCGACCTCGTCCTCGCCAACGAGACCGACCCCGACGACACGTCGCGCGCCAACCTCGTCCGCTACGAGAACGTCGGGACGGCGTCGGCGCCAGCGTTCGCGTTGGCCGACGACGACTGGCTCGGGCTGGCTTACGACTACGGCGCCTACGCCCCGGTCTTCGGCGACCTCGACGGCGACGGCGACCTCGACCTGATCGTGGGCGGCTTCAACGGCCGGTTCGCGCTCCTCGAGAACACCGGCGCCGGCTACGAGCGCGTCGACGACCGCTGGCAGAACGTCGACGTCGGCCAGTACGCCCGCGGCACGCTCGGCGACCTCGACGGCGACGGCGACCTCGACCTCATCGGCGGCGCGTCGAGCGGCCGGGTCCGGCTCTACCGGAACGTCGGGTCGGCGGCGGAGGCCGCGTTCGAGACCGAGGACAACGGGACGCCCACGGCAGAGGACATCGCGTTTCAGCTCGAGATCGGGCTGCCCGACCGGATCGGCGCCGACACCGCGCCGGCGCTCGGCGACCTCGACGGCGACGGCGACCTCGACCTCCTCCTGGGCACCGCCACGGGCGAGCTCCTCGTCTACCAGAACGTCGGGTCGGCGACGGCACCGCAGTTCAAGGCCGCCGAGCCGGTCCCGTCCGGCCGCCGCCGGACGACGCCGACGCTCGGCGACCTCGACGGCGACGGGCGCCCGGAGATCGTCGCGGGCACGTCGTCGGGCGGGTTCTTGTTCTGGCGCGCATCGGCCGGCACGTGGCGAGAGCCCGAGCCCGGGACCGACCTCGGCTTCCGGGTCGTCCCCAACCCCTCGACCGACTCGGTCGGCTTCCACGCTCAGAGGGGCCAGGGCGAGGTCGTCGTGTTCGACGCCGTCGGCCGCCGCGTGACCCGGGTGGCCCTCGCGGGCGGCGTCGGGACGTGGGACGGCCACGGTGCCGACGGACGGCGCGCGGCGTCGGGCGTCTACCTCGCCCGGTTCGAGACGCCGGACGGGAGCGGGACGGTCTCCTTCACACGGGTGAACTGACTCGTCCGCTCCGTCTGCCCCGGCGGGGCGACCGAGGCGGGCACGCCCGAAGCACGGTGGGCTAGACGGCCGGCGGCGGTGGCGGCGGGTTGTCGCGCTTGACCGTCTCCGTGCGA
>JAAXJP010000278.1 GCA_012269805.1 Rubrivirga sp. | reverse complement strand
TCGACCCAGGCGTAGCCGAACGCGTCGGGGCCGCCGCTGCCCTGGAACGGGGCGACGCCGGCCACCTCGGCGCCGTCGCGGGGGGGCTCGGCGAGCGCGCCGGGGTCGACGCCGGCAGGTCGCCCGCCGACGTGGACCGGCCGGCCCAGCGACGCGGCCGGACGCGAGAGGAGGGGCCGCCGGGCGAGCGAGCCGTCGGGCTGGGAGAGGTTCTGGAGCGCGGCGCCATAGAGGAGCGGCCCGCCGCCAGGCCCGTTCGCGACCGTCACCGTCGCGGCGCCCGTCTCGCCCGGCGCCAGCGTCACGTCGAGCGCGCCCGGGCTGACCGAGGCAGTCGGGGGCGACGCCGGCTCTCGCGGAGCGAGGACGAACAGCCCGTTCGAGATGTCGTTCGCCACCACGATCCCGCTCGGGAAGTACGGGTAGTTGCTCCACTGACCGTCGAACCCGTGTGCGTCGCTCGCCGGGAACGTGTCGAAGTAGGCCACCTGCGACAGGAGGCCCCCGCCGATGCCGGCCGCGTCGAGGATCTGGAGCCCCGCGCGGTAGTTGCTCTGGAAGACGCGGCCCTCATGGACGTACAGGTTGTGGTCCGTCGCCGCCGTCGTCCCGTCGTGGAAAAAGGCGAAGTCGGGCTGGTCGAGGTCCAACAGGTCCATCACGATCGTCCGCGTCGGCGTCGAGCTGTTCCCGTCTGTCTCGTCGTTGACGATGAAGTACCGCATGTCGTCGGCGAACCAGCCCTGGTGCGTGTAGCTCGGGTTGGGGTAGAACGACTTCGAGATCTGGACCGGGGACGCCGGGGTCGTGACGTCGACGATGGTGATGGAGTCCTCGTTCGAGGCCACGCAGATCGAGCGGCCCAGGTAGTCCGCGTCCGGTCCGTCATAGACGAGGCACTGCGCGTCGTGGGTGTAGCCGTCTCCGTCGTAGCACCCCGCGAACGTCGGGCTCCGGGGGGCCGACACGTCGACCATGTGGAGCCCCGTGCTGCACGACCCCGACGACCCGACGCCGATGGCGAGCTCCGAGTCCTCGTCGACCACGATGTTGTGGGCGTTGCCGAAGCCGGTGTAGCGCGCGTCGGCGGCGAACGTGACGGGGGGGGACGCGACGGTCAGGAGGCGGCGGAGGTCGAACACCTGCATCCCGTGACTCCCCGCCTCGCTCACGATGTATGCGAAGTCGCCGACGGTCTTGACGTCGCGCCACGACGAGTTCGAGGTGGCCGTCGGCAGCTTGCCGATGAACACCGGGGAGGCGGGGTTGGTGATCTCGACGAATGCCGTCCCGTTCGTGAGCCCGACGACCGCGAACTCGCGGCCGCTGTCCGAGTCGGTCCACCCCCAGATGTCGTTGCCGGCCGAGGGCGCGCTCGATCCCGGGCTGGCGAACGTGCCGAGCGGGAGATGGGCCATGAGGTCCACGTCGTGGCACGCGTAGGGGCCAGCCATGCCCTCCGCACAGGGCGTCTGCGCGGTGGCGGCCGTTGCCAGCGAGGCAGCGAAGAGAAAAGCGAGGGGGCGAAAGCGCATGGAAACAGGGGGGATGGCGGGGGCCCGTCGGGCAGGAGAAGATCCACCGGGGCGCGCGCGCGCGCCACCTCCTCTGGCGGAGCCGGGGACCGCGTGACTTCGTGAGGATTCGTTAGAGCGGCCGGATTTCTCGGCCCGCGTTCGGTACGCCCGGGCGGCCCCCGATACTTTGCCGCCCCGCCTCTCTTCCCGGACTGTCTCTTATGAACATCGCCGTCGTTGGAACCGGATACGTGGGCCTCGTCTCGGGCGTCTGCTTCGCCGAGATGGGCAACCAGGTCACCTGCGTCGACATCGACGCCTCGAAGGTCGAGCGCCTCCGCGAGGGGCGCCTGACCATCTACGAGCCCGGCCTCGAGGTGTACTTCGACCGGGGCCGCCGCGAGGACCGACTCCGCTTCACGACGGACCTCGCCGAGGCCGTCGAGGCCGCCGGCGCCCAGTTGCTAGCCCCCCCGACCAGCCCCCCCCGGGCCGGCGCGGCCGGCAGACAGCACGGGACAGGGGTCGGAGACGGCGGCG
>JAAXJP010000685.1 GCA_012269805.1 Rubrivirga sp. | reverse complement strand
CCCCCACCTTGCGTCGGACCACGTAGCATCCGGCCCGTGTCCCCACGAGGTCACCGGACGTTTGGGACGCCGGGCGGGCAGCGAAGTCGTCAGAAGGATGAGCTGTGCTCGGGCCGAGTGCCTGGGCACTAGGGTATGAAAGTGCCTGGGCACTTGATTCGTCGCCGGCCGCTTTTTGGCCGTCTACCGATCGGCCCCCCGTCCGTCCCCAGCCGACCGCCTCGAAGAGGTCCTCGACTCCCCGGCGGATGGGGCCGGGCGGCATCCGTCCGACGGCCGAACGGCGCTCCTCCTCAGGGAGCGCGAACACCTCGTCGAAGGACCGCTCTACGTCCTCCCAGTGGTCCGCGAGCCAGGAGGCCGCGTCGGTGGAGGAGCCGTCACCTCGTGGGGCGGGGGGCGTCTCGTCGGCGCTCATGGCCCTCGTCTAGGGATCGGGACGCCGTCTCCCACGCCCGAAACGGGGGCGGCGGGCCGCGTCGTTCAGTCGGGAGGGGCGTCCGGCCGGAGGAGGACCCCGAGCAGCCCGCGGGCCTTCGTCAAGTCCCGCTCGACCGTCCGGAGCGGGACCCGGAGCGTGGCCGACACTTGACCGACGGTGAGCCCGACCTCGAAGC
Source organism: Rubrivirga sp. (assembly GCA_012269805.1). Taxonomy (GTDB): domain Bacteria; phylum Bacteroidota; class Rhodothermia; order Rhodothermales; family Rubricoccaceae; genus Rubrivirga. Next base: position 1,441 of record JAAXJP010000685.1, on the reverse strand, counting down.
GGAGCCGGACCACTTCCCGGAGCCGGGGCGACACCTGGCCCAGCCGGTCGAGGACCGCCCCGAGGTCGATGGCGCCGTGGACGACCGCCTCGGGGTCGGCGTCTACGCCCGAAGGCAGGCGCTCCTCCACGAGCGTCTCCCGGACGGCGGAGCCCCAACGCTTCTGCCGGTTCCGCGCACGGGCTCGCGCGACGACCACGTGGTTCATCTCGCGGTAGACCCGGCCCATGTGGGCGTCGGGGTCGTCGCGGACCTCGCCGGGAAGCCGGAGGTACGCCTCGTGTGCCAGCCCGGTCGGCCCCACGGTGCACACGCGCTCCCGCCGGTGGACCCGGTCGGCGACCTCTCGGAGTCTCTGGTAGACGTCGGGGGCGGTCCGCTTACGGCCGCGGAGGAGGGGGACCCGCCGGGTAGCCGAGTCCTCGTCGCGCTTCGGGGTGTCGTGCTGCTGGGCCATCTGTGGTGGAGGGACGGGGCCGTATTCGCGTGGTTCAATTTGTAATACGCCGCTGCTCTGGTCAAGCCCAGCAGAGCATTTCCTTCACCAATTGCGCACATTGGACCGGCGACGGCCCCTCCGCCCGAGGACGTACAGGCCGTGGAATCAGTCCTCTACGAGGAGCGCGCGGAGCCTGGATCGGATGTCGGAGACGGGGCCCACGTACCGCGAATCGATCGACGTCCGGACTCGGCCGGAGTGGAGCCAGTACTCGCCCGGGCCGAGGACGTGCTCTCCCAGACGCGGGACGAGCGGACGGCCTGCGCGGTCACGGAAGAGGGGGGCGCTGTTCGGGAGCCGAGTGCCGCTGACGGTGACGCCCGCGCTGTCCACGACGACCCGGTCCCCGGGGAGCCCCGCGATCTCCTTCCCGAGCGGGATGACCCCGCCGGGGCACGCCCCGTTCGGGAGGTAGTCGGCGACGGCTTCGGCGGCCTCTCGGTCGGGGCACGCCTCGACGAGGACGCCTATCCGGGTGTCGGACGGAACGAAGTCGGAGGCGAGGTACAGCCCGCGGGGGAGGCTGTCGGTGTAGTTGAACCGGACGCCGGCGACGTGAGCCGCGACGGCGACGGCGACAAGCACGGCCCCCAGCCCTAGCGACGCGCGCGCGACCGTCTTCAGCCGACCGCTCACGCCTTCCCGCCGAAGCCGAACGCCCGGAGCGCGTTCTCCACGATCTCGCTCATGTCCGAGCCGCGCGAGTCGTCGCCGCTCGCCCCGGCCACCTTCACCTCCTTGTGGATGGCGGGGTCGATGTACGAGGTCATCTTCCGCTTCTCGCCCCCCTTGTGCAGGTAGAGACCGTTTCCGAGGTAGTTGCCTCGGTTGGGCGTGGCTTTCTTTCCTTTCGAGCTGGAGCCTCTGGTGCCGCCCTTCGAGGGCTTCTTGGCGGCAGCGCGCTCCGCTGAGGCCGGGGCGGGCTCGGTCGGCGTCGCCCGG
>JAAXJP010000501.1 GCA_012269805.1 Rubrivirga sp. | reverse complement strand
AGCCAGTACCTCGTGCTCGGCGCCAAGGCGCTCGCGCTCCTCGACGGGCGCGTCACGCCGCTGGCCGCCGACGTCGACCGGATTGCGGTGCCGGTCCTCCGCCACCGGATCGTGACCAACTTCAACGCGGAGGCCGAGGGCGTCTCCGGCGTCGACGTGATCGAGCGGCTCGTCGGGCTGGCCGACTAGGTCCGCCTCGGGGCCGAGGCGGACCGGGTCGGCGGCGGGCGCAACTCGCGGGACGCGGGCCCGTCGGGGGGAGCGTCTACCCTGCCCGGCCATGCGCGTCCTTGTCGCCCTCCTCCTCGTCGCCGCCCCCGCCGCCGCCCAGGACCTCGCGGTCCGAGACGTCCACGTCGTCGACGTCGAGGCCGGCGCCGTCGTCCCAGATCAGACGGTCGTGATCGCCGACGGGCAGATCGTCGCCGTCGGCCCGGACGCGCCCGTCCCGGACGGGGTCGACGTGGTGGACGGCCGGGGCCGCTACCTCATGCCGGGCCTGTGGGACATGCACGCCCACTTCCGCCACCCCGTCGCGCCGACGATTATCCTGCCCCAGCTCGTAGCGAGCGGGGTCACGGGCGTCCGCGAAATGGGCTCCGAGTGCGAGAACGAGTCCGACCCGGTCTGCCTCGACCAGATGCTCGCGTGGCGGGAGCAGATCGAGGCCGGGACACTCGTCGGGCCACGGCTGATCGAGCTGAGCAGCTTCCCCCTCAACCCGCCGTGGGACTACAAGGTCACCGAAGACCAGGCGCGGGGGATCGTCCGCGAGCTCCACGGGCGCGGCGTCGACCTCATCAAGACGTACTACCGGCTCTCGCCGGAAGCGCTCGGGTGGGTCGCCGATGAGGCCGAGGCGCTGGGGATCTACGCCGCGGGCCACCTCCCCCTCGCGATGACGACGGCCGAGGCGGCCGAAGCCGGCGTCCGCAGCGTCGAGCATGCGCGGGACCTCTTGTTCGACTGCTTCCCCGGCTCGGCCGCGTTCCGCGCCGAGGCCCGCTCGCAGAACCCGCCGCCCGACGTGATGCGGGCGATGGTGGAGGACCACGACCCGGCCGTCTGCGAGGCCACGTTCCGGGTGATGGTCGACCACGGGGTGGCCTACGTCCCCACGCACGTCACGCGCCGGATGGACGCCTTCGCCGACGACCCGGCGTTCCGCGACGACCCGCGCCGGCGCTACCTCCCCGCCGTCGTCTGGGACTCGTGGCAGGCCGACGCCGACCGGATGGTCGCGCTCGATCCCTCGCCCGAGGGCCGAGAGGTGGTCCGCCGGTTCCACCGGCTCGGGCTCGACCTCACGCGGCGAGCCCACGAGGCCGGCGTGACGGTCCTGCTGGGGACCGACGGCGGCGACACGTACAGCTTTTTCGGCACGAGCGCCCACGACGAGCTCGACCTGCTCGTCGAAGCCGGCCTCTCGCCTGCCGAGGCCCTCGCCGCCGCGACGATCCGCCCCGCCGAGTTCGTCGGCCTCGCCGACGCGTTCGGGACGGTCGATGTGGGCAAGCACGCCGACCTCGTCCTCCTCGGCGCCGATCCGCTGGCGGACATCCGCCACGCGCGGCAGGTCGAGGCGGTGATCGTCGGCGGCCGGCTCCACAACCGGCCCACGCTCGACGCGATGCTCGACGACGTCGAGGCGGCCGTCGCCGCGATGGACGAGGCGGAGGCGCCGTAGCGTCCGGCCCGGGGGCCGGAGTGACCGTAGACTCGGCCTCCCCTCCACCCGCCTGCTCCCCCGTGCTCGACCTCCGCGACCGCTTCGTCGTCCCGCCGTCGCCGGCCGCTGAGCTCCGGGCGTTCACCCACGGGCTGATGCCCCAGACGGTCCCCGACCTCATGGCCGGGTTCTGCGAGGACTGGGCCGAGCGCGGCGTCGACGCCTGGAACCGCGTGCCGGACCGGTGGGAGCTCGGCCGCGAGACGGGCTGGTGGGCCCTCCCCGAGGACCTCGCCGACGCCTACGTCGCCCCGATGCTGGGCGCGCCGGCCGGGACGTGTGTGCTCCAGCCGAACGTCCACGCGACGGTCCAGATGCTCCTCTCGTGCGACGCGCCGTTCGAGGGCCGCACCGAGGTGGTCATGACCGAGGGCGAGTTCCCGTCCGTCCGCCACTCCGTCCAACGGTGGGCCGGCCTCCGCGAGCTCCGACCCATCGACGTGCCCGCGCGCCCCGACGGGTCCGTCGACCTCGGCGCCGTCGCGGACGCCATCACGGACCGGACGGCCTGGGTGATCGTCTCGCACGTCGGGTTCTCGACCGGCGAGGTGATCCCCGACGACGACCTCCGCCGGCTCGCCGAGGCGGCCCACGCCAGGGGCGCGCTCTTCGCCGTCGACGGATACCACGCGACGGCCTCGCTGGTCCAGGACGTCGAGGCCATCGGGGCCGACGTCTACTTCGGGGGGTTGCTCAAGGAGGCGTGCGGGTCGAGCGGGAACGCCTACCTCTACGTCCGCCCCGGCCTCGACCTCCGGCCGCGCCTCGCCGGCTGGTTCGCCGACGCCGACCCGTTCGGGTTTGCCCCCGCCCCGGCCGACCACCCCGACGTCCGCCGCCGGTTCCTGGGCGGGACGACGGCCGTCGCCTCGATGTACCACGCCGTCGAGGGCCTCCGCGTGCTCCTCGACGTCGGCATCGCCGCCGTCCGCGCCGACTCGCTGGCGAAGGGCGCGCGCGGGATCGAGCGGGCCGACGCGCTCGGCCTCCCCCTCCGGTCGCCCCGCGAGGACGCCCGCCGCGGCGCGATGGTCGTTCTCGAGGTCGACGACGCCGACCGGATGGTCCGCTGGCTCAAGACGCGCGACGTCTACGTCGACGCCCGGCGCGGCCGGCTCCTCCGGTTCTCGCCGTTCGTGTGGAACCCGTTGGCCGACGTCGACCGGCTGTTCGACGCGGTCGAGGAGGCCCTCGCCACGGGGGCCCACCGGGCGCTCGCCGCGGCCGACGCGGGCGGCCCCGTCACATAACGAATCTGCCCCGCGCCACGCCGATTCTACCGGCGGGGTTACGAATCCGTACCGGCCGCGCCGGTTGATTGGGGCGGAGGAGGCGCCGGACGATTACCGACCCAGAGCGGCACCCCGAGCCCTCTGATGGAACGAGACGACGCCGGAGCGTTCCATCGTGAGCGGGTGATGGAGCCCGGGGGGAGCCACGACGAGGGCCCGCGGCGCCGCGCGCGGACGATGGCACCGCCCTTGCGGAAGGACCGAGCACGCCTCCTACCTCACCCGTGCCCGCCTGGTCTCTCCGCTCCGCCGCCGTCCTCTGCCTCGCCGCGCTCGCGGCGCGACCGGCGGCGTCGCTCCTGGAGACCCTCGGACTCGCCGCCGCCGCGCTCGCCGTGGCCGCGCTGGCCGTCCGCCCGGCGGGCCGCTCGCGCCTCGCCTGACCCCGCCGGACGCGGCCGCGCCGCTCACGACTATGACCTCTTCGCTCCAAGACGCCGTCGAACGCTACTGCGCTGAGCGCGACGCGGCCGGCTCCCGAGCCGACGACTACGCCCGCGCCGTGGCCGTCGCCGCGCTCCCGCTCGTCCGCTCGCTCTCGCGCCGGATCGCGCTGCCGGACCACCCGCTGGCCTCCTACGCCGACCTCGAGAACGCGGGGATGCTCGGGATGCTCCAGGCGCTCGGGAGCTACGACCCCTCGCGGGGCACGCCGTTCGCGTCGTTCGCCTACGGCCGGATCCGGGGCTCCCTCGTCGACTTTCTCCGCACGATCGACTGCCTGAGCCGGGACCGCCGCCGTCGCGTGGCCGAGGCCAACCGGACCGCCCAGACGCTCCAGCAGGAGCTCGGCGACGAGCCCCGGGCGGCCCAAGTCGCCGAGCGGCTGGGCGTCAGCGTCCGCTCCTACAACCGGCTCCTCGGCGACGCCCAGCAGCGGTTCGCCCTGTCGCTCTACGACGGCCAGGGGACGGACCGGCCCTCCCCCATCGACACCCTCCCGGCCCCCGACGTCGAGCCGGCCGACGCCGACGCCGAGCGCCGCTCGCTCTACGCCTTCGTCGAGGCCCTCGTCGAGCGGCTCCCCGAGCGGGAGCAGCGGATCGTCCACCTCTACTTTTTCGAGGGCCTGACCCTCCGCGAGATCGCCGGCGAGTTCCACCTTACCGAGGCGCGGATCTCGCAGATCCTCTCCAAGACGCTCCGGACGCTCCGCGGGCGGATGGACCAGCACGCCGTGGCCGCCTAGACGGCGCGCGCCCCGAGCGGGCGCTCCCGTCGCGCGCCGCGCACCCGACTCCCGAGAGGGAGAGAGAGAGCGATGGGCCGAGGCCTGGGGAGACCCGGTCTCGGTTCATCGTTTTCGGACGCCGCGCTCCCCCCAGTCTCCACGCCCCGCCCGAGGCGGGCCGCCTCGGCGGCCGGGCCGATGGGGCTGCTGGATGGGACTCCTCCGTTTTTTCCCCCGGGCCCTCCCCGGGGGCTCCCGTATCTTCTCCGCCCCTTCGAGCCGGCCCACACGTGCTGGCTCGTTTGTGGTTACTGGCGTCGCGTGCCTCGTGACTCGCACGATCCCTGCGACGGCGCCGTTCGACTTCGAGATCGAGACAGACTCCGCGGAGGCGGATCGACATGGGAGTGATGAACAGCATTCGCGAGCGCGCCGGCGGCTTCATGGTCGGCGTTCTGGTGGTCGCCTTCGGCGGCCTCTGGGCGCTCCAGGACTCCGGCGCCTTCGACGCCGTCGGCCTCGGCCCGGACGGCCGCGTGATCGGCGAGGTCGACGGGGAGCCCATCGAGGGCGAGCTCTACCAGCGCGCCGTCGACCAGCAGCTCGACGCCTACCAGGCCCAGGGCCTGGAGGTCAACGGGTCCCTCCAGCGCAACATCGAGGACCGCGTCTTCGACAGCCTCGTCGACAACGCGCTCGTCGAGCGCGAGATGGACCGGCTCGGCGTCGAGGTCACCGACGACGAGGTGTTCGAGCTGATCACGGGCCCGACCCCCGACCCGCTCATCGCGCAGGTCTTCCCCGACGGCCAGGGCGGCGTCGACCGGGCCGCGCTCCAGCAGGTCGTCGAGGACCCCCAGTTCGCCGAGCAGCTCCAGGCGATCGAGGAGCAGGTCCGCCGGAACCGCCGGCAGGCCAAGCTCTCGGCCCTCATCACGGCCACGACGCGCGTGACGCCGTCCGAGCTCCAGGCCGAGTTCGTCCGCCAGAACCGGACGGCCACCGCCGAGTTCGTCGCGCTCCGCTACGCCGCCGTGCCCGACGACCAGGTCGAGGTCTCCGACCGCGACCTCCGCAGCTACTACGACGACAACATCGAGGACTTCGAGCGCGACGCGTCGTACTCCATCGAGTACGTGGCCTTCGACAAGGCCCCGACCGCGGCCGACTCGGCGCGCGCGACGACCGAGCTCCAGGGCCTCGTCCAGGGCTTCCGTCAGGCGCCCGACCCGGTCGCGTTCGCTCGCCGCAACTCGTTCGGCGCCGCCGTCGACCCCGAGTTCGTCGCCGCCGGGGACCTTCCGGCCGAGCTGGCCTCCGCCGTCTACTCCGACCTCACGGAGGGCCGCGTGGTCGGCCCGGTGGTGGCCGGCGACCGGGCCTACGTCGCCCGGATCCAGGGCGTCCGCCCCGGGGACGCGACGGCCGTCAAGGCCCGCCACATCCTCTTCCCGGAGGCCTCCGAGAACCAGGCCCGCCAGGTCCGCGAGCAGATCAACAGCGGCGAGCTCTCGTTCGCCGCGGCCGCCCGCCGGTACTCGAACGACCAGAGCAACCGGGCCCAGGGCGGCGATCTCGGCTGGTTCGGCGAGGGCCGGATGGTCGAGGCCTTCGAGCAGGCGGCCTTCGCCGCGCCCGTCGGTCAGGTGATCGGGCCGGTCCAGAGCCCGTTCGGCGTCCACCTCATCCTGGTCGAGGACCGGGCCACGTCCGAGGTCCAGCTCGTCCCGATCGAGCGGCCGGTCGAGGCCGACTTCGGCCGCGTGCTCGGCGAGGCCGAGGACTTCGCCGCGTTCATCGAGCTCGAGGACCGCGACTTCGCCGAGGAGGCTCAGGAGCGGGGCATCGCCCCGACACCGGTCGAGGTCCAGGACGGCCAGCCGCAGGTGCCCGGTCTCGAGCTTGGGCGCGACTTTTTCCGGTTCCTCCGCCGCGCCGACGTGGGCCAGGTCTCCGAGCCCTTCGACGCCGGCGGCAGCTTTATCGTGGCCCGCCTTGTCGACCGCCGCGAGGCCGGCCCGGCGCCGTTCGACGAGGTCCGCGGCCAGGTCGAGGCCGCCGTCCTGACCGAGCGAAAAAAGGAGGTCCAGACGGCCGCCCTTCAGAACGCGCTCGGCGGCGCGTCGTCGCTGAACGCGGTCGCCGCCGCCGCCGGGACCGAGGTCGAGACCGCGTCCGGCCTCACGATGGTGCAGGGCACGATCCCGAACTACGGCGTCGAGCCGCGCGCGGTCGGGGCCGTCTTCGGGCTCCAGCCGGGCCAGCGGAGCGGGGTCATCGCCGGCGACCAGGCCGCGTTCGTCGTGCGGACGACGTCGCTCACGGGCGCCACCGACAGCGAGTTCACGGCCGAGGCCCGCAACGGGCTCCGCGAACAGGTCCTCCAGCGCAAGCGCCAGCGCGTCCTCCAGGCGTGGCTCGAAGGCCTCCGCAACGAGGCCGAGGTCGACGACTTCCGGAACGACCTGCTGTAGGGGCGGGGCGTCGGCCTCTCTCCTAATCGCCTGACCTCGCCGCCCGGCGCTCCGCTTCCCGCGTGAGCGCCGGGCGGTCCGGTTTTAGGCCCTCCGCCCCGGCCCACGTGTGGAACGCGACCGGGACCATGAAGCCCGGCAGCGACACACGGAGCGCGTCGGCCAAGGCGTCTCCGTCCGCCTCGGCGCCGCCGTCGAGGCGGACGAAGGCGACCGGCCGCGCGCCAAACTCGGCGTCCGGCACCGGCACGACGACGGCCTCACCGACTCCCCCGAGCGCGAGCAGCGCGGCCTCAATCGCCTCCGGGCGCACGTTCTCCCCGCCCGACACGAACTGGAGGTCGACGCGCCCGGTCACGACCAGCCGCCCCTCGGCGTCGAGATGCCCGACGTCGCCGGTCGCGTGCCACTCGCCCGCAGGCCGGAGCCCGTCGGGGCCGAGGAGCCCCGCGTGGAGCGTCGGGGCGCCCCCCGCGCTCTCGCCGGACGAGGCGATCCGGAGCCGGCGGTGCGGGAGGACCCGGCCCGAGGTCGCGAGCTCGGCTCGGCCCGCGCCGGGCGGGGCCGCCGTGACGGTCGAGGTCATCTCCGTCATCCCGTAGCTCGTGACGACGGGGACGCCGCGCGCGACGGCCTCGTCCAACAGATCGGCCGGGATGGCGCTGCCGCCGAGCAACACGGCGTCGAGGCCGCTCAGGTCGGCGCCCGCGTCGAGGAGCCGGCGGAGCTGCGTGGCGACGAGCGAGGCGTGCGTCGGGCGCAGCCGGCGGACGCTCTCGGCCAGCCCGACCCCCTGGGGCGGGACCGCGATCGTAGCGCCCGCCAGCGCGCAGCGGACCACGACCCCGAGCCCGCCGACGTGATACAGCGGGAGATCGAGCAGCCACCGGCTCTCTCTCGTGACGCCCAGCGCCTCGATCACGCCGCGCGCGCTCCACACGTGGTTGCCGACCGTGTGGAGGACAGCCTTCGGCGTGCCCGTCGAGCCCGACGTGTGGACGACGGTGAACGGGCGGTCGAGCGGGATCGGCGGCGCGTCTCCCCTGTCGAGTCCTGCGGCCTCGGCGCCGAGGCGGGCGAGGTCGGCGGCGGCGAGCGCCCGGTCGAGGCCGAGGCGGTCGCGGGCGTCGCCGGCGGCGGCGGCCGTCCAGCGCGTCGAGAGCGGGACGAGGACGGTCCCGGCCCGCAGGGCGGCGAGGACGAGGACGACGAGGGCCGGCGACGTTTCGGCGCGGACGGCGACACGCTCGGGGCCCGCCACCAATCGGGCCGCCACCTCACCCACGCGGGCGTCGAGGTCGTCCCACGTCCACGTCTCGGCGCCGGTCGTGAGCGCGCGCGCGCCGGGGCGAGCGTCGGCGTGCCGGCGGACGGGGTCGGGGACGGTCACGGGACCGAGACCGTGAGCGGCGACGCGAACAGGCCGGGGACGTCGACGGTCGGGCGCGAAAACGGGAGGGGCGGGAGGACGTCGGCGCCGAGCCAGCGGTAGGTGTCGAGGCCCGCCGGCTCGGCGCCCGTCGCCGCCGCGAGCGCCGCGACGCCCCGCAGTCCGACGCCGCTCTCGAACGCCGCGCTCAGCACGGGCCGCACGCCGACGGCCCGCGCTGCTGCCGCGAGCGCCAGCGTCCGGCCGAGGCCGCCGCGGCGGGTCGGCGTGCGAACGGCGGCCGCCGCCCCCCCGCGGCTCGATGCGTAGCCGCCGGCCCCCAGGCGCGGTTCGTGGCGCG
>JAAXJP010000447.1 GCA_012269805.1 Rubrivirga sp. | reverse complement strand
GACGCGCCCCGCGCCGGGGTCGTCCTCTGTCGACACGGACAACACGCGGACGCCGTTCTGCTCGACGATCTGAGCGACCTGTCCGAGCGAGAAGTCGGCGCGGGCCACGTCGAGGACGATGATCGCGCCCGGCTCCTCGGTCGCCAACATGTGGGCGAGTTGGCCGAACACGTCTTGCCGGACCACAAGGCCGGCGTACGCGCCGTCCTCCGTCCGGACCGGGAGCACGCTCAGGCCGTGTTGGCGCATAAGGTGCGCGGCATCGAAGACGTGCGTGTCGAGGCCGATCGAGACCGGCTCGCCGGCCATGAGGGCGCCCAGGGGGGCGCCAGGCTCGGGGTGCGCGCGGAGCGCGGCCTCGGTCACGACCGAGTCGAGGCGGCCCGTGGGGTCGAGCACCGGGAGGTGCGCGACGTTGGCGTCGGCCAGCTCGACAAGGGCCTCGCCGACGGTGTCCGTCGTCGAGAGCGGGTCGAGGGCGCTGAGGATCGTGGCAACGGTCATGGCAGAGTGGGGGGACGACCGGGCGGAGGCAAGCTACCGCCGGGGCCTCTCCTAGACGTACAAGAGGCGTACCAGATGCAGCGAGCGAGCACGACGTGCCGACCGTTCACCCCGGCCGGTGACCCGTTCGGGGGATTCCCTGACCGGGCGCCGCCTCGCGCCGACCGCTCGCCCGACGGTCCGGCGCTACGCGCGGTCGTCGTCCGCCAGCGTGGCGGACTGCGCGGCGCCGTCGCCCGACGGAACCTCGGCAGCCGTCTGCCAGCGGAGGTTGCCGTAACGCTCGAGCATCCGGTCGAGGTCGGGCGCGTTCTTCGTCGAGGCGCGGAAGTGGATCCGCGTCACGGCGATGGGCGCCGCGCTCGCGTCGTAGGCATCCTCGGCGAAGCCGACCTCCTCCTCGACCACCTCGGCGACGCTGTGGATGTGGGCACGCGCCTTCGGCTTGGCGACGGGCAGGAGTGCGACGCGGTCGACGTAGTCGGACTCGACGAGGGCGAGCGTGCGGGCGCGGAGCTCGTCGAGGCCGATCCCCCGCGCGGCCGAGATGAACACGGCGTTGTCATGGGCCTGCTCAAGCTGGTCGAGAAGGCCGGGGTCGCTCAACGCGTCCACTTTGTTGAACACCATGAGCGCCGGCTTGTCTTGGGCCTCCAGCTCGGCGAGCGTCTCGTGGACCACGCGGATGTGGTCCTCGGCGTTCGGGTGCGTCACGTCGACGACGTGGAGCAACAGGTCGGCTTCGCGAACCTCGTCGAGCGTGCTCTTGAAGCTCTCCACGAGCGCGTGCGGCAGCTTCCGGATAAAGCCGACCGTGTCGGCTAGGAGCACGGCCTTGTTCGTGTCGAGGTCGACCTGGCGCGTCGTCGCGTCGAGCGTGGCGAACAGGCGGTCCTCGGCGAAGACGGCCTCGTCGGCGAGCGCGTTCATGAGCGTGCTCTTGCCGGCGTTCGTGTAGCCCACGAGCGCGACGCGGGTCTGGTCGGCGCGGCCCTTCCGCTGCGTCGTCCGCTGGCGGTCGATCCGGTCGAGATGGTCCTTCAAGACCGCGATCCGCTTGCCGATGAGGCGGCGGTCGGTCTCGATCTGCGTCTCGCCCGGCCCCCGCATCCCGATGCCGCCCTTCTGGCGCTCAAGGTGCGTCCACGCCCGCGTGAGCCGCGAGCGGAGGTATTGGAGCTGCGCGAGTTCGACCTGTGCCTTGGCCTGCGACGTCCGGGCGCGCTCGGCGAAGATGTCCAGGATGAGCCCCGACCGATCGACGAGCTTGACGGCGTTGTCCTCCGACTTCAGCGCCTTCTCGAGGTTGCGGACCTGGACCGGCGAGAGGTCGTCGTCGAAGACGACGAGGTCGGCCTTGTGCTTTTCGACGGTCTTGCGGAGCTGCTCGACCTTCCCCTTCCCGATAAACGTGGCCCCGTGGATCTGAGTCAGGTTCTGGGTGAGGCGGGCGGCCGTGTCGGCGCCGGCCGTGTCGGTCAGGAGTTCGAGCTCGTCCAGGCCGTGGGGGGGGGGGGGGGGGGGGGGGGGGGGGGGGGGGGGGGGGGGGGGGGGGGG
>JAAXJP010000075.1 GCA_012269805.1 Rubrivirga sp. | reverse complement strand
CTGCTTGGAGGGCGGCGACACCCTGAGGCAGCTCTGCGCTCATTCCGAGGCCGGTGCCGTGTCCGGCCGGACGGGCTTGCGCCGCCGCCGGGCCGCGCCGAGCGCTGCGCCCATGACCGCGCTCACCTCCGCGCGGGATGCGTCGTCGAGTGCCGCGAGTACGAACTCGTCGGCCAGTGCTCGCGCGGTGCCGAGCGCCCCGTCTCGGAGCGCGGCGTCCGCCTCGCGAAAAGCCCGGTCGGGGTCCGTCAGTGCGGACGCCTCGGGGAGCACCAGCCGGACGCGCCGGGCCTCTGAGGGCTCGTGCTTCAAGACGCCGGCCCCGTAACTCCGCCCTTGGAGCTCCCCGGACAACTGGCTGAACGTGCTCAGAATCGACACCGCGCACAGGCGTCGCCACGCCCGAGCGCTCAGCGCCAAGCCTGGAGCCGGGAACGGGAGCTCCGACCCGGTTCGCCTGTCCGACATTTCGCCCTTGAAGTAGACCCGGTGGATCGTGTTCGTCGAGGTCGTCCCCGCCTCATTGAGGATGAGCCGGGGGCCGTGCTGGTACATATACGGAAAGAAGGCGTCCGGCGTGCGCCCGTCGTCCGGCCGGTGCCACAGCTTCCGCTTCTTGAACGTCTTGTTAGCGTCTCGCTTTGCCCTATCGAACGAGTCGATATATCGTTGAACCGCTGGGTCTCCGCTGTCGGTGTCAAGGCAACTCGTGTCTACCAGCAGGAGCTTTCGCCCAAGACGGCGGGCCGACTCGAGGTCGCTCTCTCTGAGGGCGGCACCCGGGGCAACCGCGAACTTGGCGAGGATCGGACGGAGGGCACGATCGGGAAGCCCGTGGCGCGTTGCGGTCGCTTCGTCGATCACGAAGAACGGGTTGGCCCCGGTCACGATGCCGATCCGGACGTCGGCGACCGCGCCGACGCTGACGACACGCCCCGCCCCGCTCACGGCCTCCATTGCGCCCTCCGCCGCGTCGTTCAGCATGAGCGCGCTGGCCCGGCCGTCGAACGTCTTCGCTGTGCTCTTGTGATGTTTCCAAGCCCGGACGCTGCGTTCGAGGTCGGGGAGCGCCTCGGCGAAGTCGAGAACGACGTCTCCGTCCCCGGCCGTCCCATACCCTTCCGCGAGCACCACGATGGTCGCCTCCTCGGTCCCCTCGGAGAGGAAGAGGCGCTGGCCAAGCTGAACGACGAGACAGCGGCTGAAGCACCGCGCGAGGTGAGCCCGGACGAGGGCGGCGTACTCGGCGTAGAGGAAGCTGCTCGGTAGAATCCAAGCCATCCGGCCCCCGGGTCGCAGGAACGTTGTGGAGTGGAGGAGGAAGTAGGCCCAGAGGCTCGCCTTCGGGCTCAGGTCGAGGCCGGACCACGCGAGCGCACGCTCGGCCGCCCCTCGTTGCCCGTCGTCCATCGTGTGGTAGGACACATACGGCGGGTTGCCCACGATGGCGTCGAAACCCTCCCCGTCGAAGTCGTCCGGCCGGACGCTTAGGAAGTCGCGGGGGAGGTATCGGCCGGCCTCCACGCCCCGCCCAAGCTTGGGGTCGAGATACTTCGTGAATGCCTCTTCATCGATGTCGCACCCGTACAACTGATCAAGCGGGGAGGCAGCGCCGGCCTCACGGAGGCGGTCTGCTGCGGCCTCCAAGAACCCGCACGCGCCGAAGCTCGGCTCCAGCACACGGTCGGACCCAGAGCGGATTGCCCACTCACACAGGATGCGTGCCGCCCCGCTCGGCGTGTAGTAGATGCCCAGGCGCTTGCGGTCGCGGTCTCCCTCACCCGCGCGATCCACCCCCGCGACGACGGCCGAGGCCCCCGCCGGCAGACCATCGCCGCCGGTTTCGCCGTCTTCAAGCGCCCCAATTGTAGGGGCCGAGGTCGCCGACATTAGTCGTCGATCAGCTAGCTCCGACATACGTTCGGGTCCAGGAGTGCTCACAGCTCACCCGGGTCGAAGTCAGGGGAGAATGGGTCGACGAACGTGACACCCTCGACGGTCGAGCCGGGGGCGAAGTCCTCCGAGAGCACAAAGGGTACCTGGTTCAGCTTCGCCGCCGCCC
>JAAXJP010000280.1 GCA_012269805.1 Rubrivirga sp. | reverse complement strand
AGCTAGAGGGGACGGGCGCTGGGGATCGAGGATCGGGGATGGAGAGTGGGCGGGCCCGCCTCGGCGCCGCGGCGGAGGGAGCCGGCGGAGGCGGGCGCCGCCTGCGATCTTCCGCCCTCCGTCTCCCGCCCGCTCCGTGCCCGACGCCTCCGACCTCGCCCCCGACGTGCTCTCCGCCCAGCGCCGCGCCGTCGCCCGCGCGCTCACGGCCGTCGAGAACGGGCTGCCGGGCGCGGACGACTTGGTGGACGCGCTCTACCCGCACGCGGGCCGCGCGTGGCGGATCGGGATCACCGGCCCGCCCGGCGCCGGCAAGTCGACGCTCACCGACCGGCTCGTCACGGCCTTCCGAGAGCGCGGCGAGACCGTCGCCGTCGTGGCCGTCGACCCGTCGAGCCCGTTCACGGGCGGGGCCCTCCTCGGCGACCGCGTCCGGATGGACCGGCACGCGGAGGACGACGGCGTGTTCGTGCGGAGCCTCGCGGCGCGCGGGGCGCTCGGCGGGCTGAGCGAGGCGACCGAGGCGGCCTGCGACGTGTTCGACGCGGCCGGCTACGACGTGGTCCTGGTCGAGACGGTCGGCGTGGGGCAGGGCGAGATCGACGTGGCCGAGGCGACCGACACGACGCTCGTCGTCCTCGTCCCGGAGTCCGGCGACGCCGTGCAGGCCATGAAGGCCGGGCTCATGGAGGTCGCCGACGTCTTCTGCGTCAACAAGGCCGACAAGCCGGAGGCGGCGAACCTGGTGCGCGCGCTGCGGTCGGTGCTCCACCTCCGCGAGGACGAGGCGCCACCGGTCGTGAAGGCGTCGGCCCTCGGGGGGGACGGCCTCGGTGCGCTCGTGGACACCCTCGACGCGCACCGCCAGCGGCTGGCGGAGTCGTGGGCCGAGATCCGGGCCGAGCGGCTCCGGCGTCGCGTCCGGCGCCTCGTCGAGGGCCGCTGGCGCCGCGACTTCTGGGCCGGCGGCCGGGCCGACGCGCTCGCCGAGGCGGTCCGGGAGCTCGACGCCGACGAGCGGGCGCCGCACACGCTCGCGGACCGCGTCCTGGCCGGCGACCTCCGCCGCGCGTGACGCCGGGCGCCGCCGGGGCGGCTCTGGGGGCCGGGCGGGCCCTCCGCTATCTTCGCCGTCCGGTTTCCACCCACTGACCCCACCGACATGAGCAAAGGACCCGACGCCGAGGGCGCGAGCGACCTCGCCGCCCGTGAGATCGCCGCGATGGGCGGCGCCTCCGCCACCGGCGCCCTCTCCGCGAACGACACGCGGTTCTTCGGCCACCCCCTCGGGCTCTCGAACCTGTTCTTTACGGAGCTCTTCGAGCGGGCGTCTTACTACGGGATGCGGGCGCTCCTCATCCTGTTCATGACGGCCGAGACCGTCGACGGCGGGCTGGGCTACGACGTCGGGACGTCGGCCCTCGTGTACGGGCTCTACACGTCGCTGGTGTATCTGGCAAACCTGCCGGGCGGGTGGATCGCCGACCGGATTCTGGGGCAACGGCAGAGCGTGCTCTACGGCGGCATCCTCATCACGGCCGGCCACTTCACGATGGCGTTCGACTCGATCGCCACGTTCTACGCCGGCCTCGGGCTCATCATCCTGGGCACCGGGCTCCTCAAGCCGAACATCTCGGTCATGGTCGGCCAGCTCTACGGGCCGGAGGACGGCCGCCGCGACGCCGGGTTCACCCTGTTTTACATGGGGATCAACATCGGCGCGTTCGCGGCCCCGCTCATCTGCGGCGCGCTCGCGGTCAACTACGGGTGGCACTACGGGTTCGCCGCCGCGGGGGTCGGGATGCTGATCGGCGTGATCGTGTACCTCATCTTCGGCAACCAGCTGGGCGACGTCGGCAAGCTGACGGCGGAGGCCGAGGCCGAGCGGGACGCCTCGCGGAGCCTGTTCTGGAAGGGGCTCGCCGGCACGGTCGTGTTCTTCGGTGGGCTCGCGGCGCTGATGCTCGCCGGCATCGTCCCGGCGACGAACGGCGTGATCCAGGGGATCTACACCGTCCTCCTGCTCACGATCACGGTCGGGCTGTTCGCGTGGCTCCTCACGCGGCCGTACTGGACGGAGGGGGAAAAGAAGCGGCTCTGGATGATCATCCTCCTGTTCCTCGGCTACGCCATCTTCCTGGCCGCGTTCGAGCAGGCCGGGTCGAGCCTCAACCTGTTCGCCGAGAACCAGACCGACCGGAGCCTCCCGGGCTGGCTCCAGTGGATCCCGGGCCTCCAGAACGGCGACACGGTCCCGGCCGCGTGGTTCCAGTCGCTGAACGCGTTCTTCATCTTCACGATCGCCCCGTTCGTCGCCATGATCTGGACGGCGCTCGCGCGGCGGAACGCCGACCCCTCGACGGCCACGAAGTTCGGGATGGGCCTCGTGCTCCTCGGCCTCGGGTTCGTGACGATGGTGGGCGCCGGGCTCGCGGCGGCCGACGGCCAGGCCTCCCCGTGGTGGCTCGTGATCACGTACCTCCTCCACACGCTCGGCGAGCTGACGCTCTCGCCGGTCGGCCTCAGCGCGACGACGAAGCTGGCGCCGGCCCGCGTCTCGTCACTCATGATGGGCGTGTGGTTCCTCGGCGCGTCGGTCGGCAACTTTATCGCCGGCTCGATCGCCGGGTTCTACGACACGCTCGACCTCCCGGCGTTCATGGGCTTGGTGGCGGCCATCGCCATCGCGGCCGGCATCGCGTTCTTCTTCTTCGCCGGCCCGCTCAAGCGGATGCTGGCGCAGGCCGAGGACGCGCCCGCCGCCGCCTGACCCCGCTCGCCTCGGTGTCTCCACGGAGGCGCCGAGGCGGATGGGGCCGGGCCCGGCTAGCCGTCCGCGGGGCGGCAGGCGACGACGCGGACCTGCGAGACGGTCCGCCGGAGACGGCCATACAGCCGGCTCGCGAGGTGAAACAGCGGGGCCCCGCCGACCTTGGCGATCTGGCGGCTGAACGGGGGCCAACGGTGGACCAACTCCTCCGACGAGAGCACGTCGTAGCCCGCCTCTCCGAACAGGTGCCCCAGGTTCATCGGGCTCCACGTGTAGAGGTACCGGTTGTGGTCGTCGGGGTCGTAGGCCTGTCGGGCGGTTTCATTCGGGACGACGCACACGAACCGTCCACCGGGCCGGAGCTTGCTCCTCAGCGCCTCGATCTCCCCGTGGGGGTTCCGGCAGTGCTCGAGCGCGTGGTTCGATAGGATCACGTCGGCCCAGCCGTCGGGCACCTCAGCCGTCGAGGGGCGCACGTCGATCCCGAGGCCGCGGGCCGAGTCACGCGCGACCGGGTTGATCTCGACGCCCATCGTTTCTGCGACGTCGAGTTGGGCGAGCAGATACCCGCCTCCGCACCCGAAGTCGAGCACTCGATCGGTCGCCTTGAGGTACGGCGCGAACATGAACTGGTTGGCCCACCCCCCGAACTGGCCGATGTCGGTCTGCCACGCGAAGTATGCGGCACCGTAGTGCGAGTCGTCGGCAGGCGTCATCGGCGGAGACGTACCGGGAAAAGGAGAGGCCGCGTAGAGCGCCAGAAGCTAGGTGTGGTCCCCCACCCGAGCCTAAGGGGGCGGCTATTTTGGGACGCATGACCGACCTCACCGACGTCCGCGTCACCGTCCTCCCGCACGGCGAGGGCCTCGCGCTCCCCGCCCACGCGACGCCCGACGCCGCCGGCCTCGACCTCCGTGCCGCCGTGCCCGAGGCCGAGCCGATCGTGCTCGCGCCCGGCGACCACGCCCTGGTCCCGACCGGCCTCCAGATCGCCCTCCCCGACGGGACCGAGGGGCAGGTCCGCCCGCGCTCCGGCCTCGCGTTCAAGCACGGCGTGACGGTCCTCAACAGCCCGGGCACGATCGACAGCGGCTACCGCGGGGAGGTCGGCGTGCTGCTCGTCAACCACGGCAAGACGCCGTTCGAGGTCACGCGCGGCGAGCGGATCGCGCAGCTCGTCGTGGCGCGCTACGTGCCGGTCCGGCTCGTCCCGAGCGAGGCGCTCGACGTCACGGAGCGCGGGGCCGGCGGGTTCGGCTCGACAGGGACGGCGTAGTGGCCGTCGTCTTCGTCCACCAGGGCTACAGCCCGTACCTCGAGTTCACGCTCCGTCAGGCCCGCGCGGCGGACCCGGAGGCCGACATCGTCCTGCTGGGCGATGCCGAGAACGACCGGTTCCCGTTCGTGCGCCACGTCGACGTGACGGCGCCGGCCTACCGAGCCGCGGCGGCCGAGGTCGCCGACGTGTACCGGCACTACTCGACCAACCGGGCCGCGTTCGAACTCGGCTGCTACGAGCGCTGGTTCCTGCTCCGGACGTTCGTCGAGGCGGAGGGCCTCGGCGACGTGGTCGTCCTCGATTCTGACGTCCTCCTCTATTCGTCCGAGGCGGAGGTCCGCCGGACCCACCTCGGCCAGGCGTCGATCGGCGTGGCCCATCCGAACGAGCAGCCGCCGTTCGGGTGGACGACCTCGGCCCACGTCTCGTACTGGACGCGCGAGCGCCTCTCCGACTTCTGCGCCTACGCTGTCCGGTCGTTCGCCGAGGCCGAGCCCCGGGCCCGCTACGAGCAGAAGTGGCAGCACCACCTCGACCGGGGCCTGCCCGGGGGGGTATGCGACATGACCACGCTCCACCTCTACGTGACGGAGACGTTCGGCCCGGAGGGCACGTGGCCCGACGAGGTCGTCAACCTGCTGTCCGTGCGCGACGGAGCGGCCTTCGACCACAACATCGGGGTGGCCCGCAACGAGTGGCCCGATGAGTACGCCGCCGAGGGCGGTTCCAAGGCGCTCCGTTGGGAGGGCGGGAGGCCCATGGGGCAGAGCCTCCGGACTGGTGAGGACGTCCGGTTCCACGCGCTCCACTTGCAGGGCCACAGCAAGGCCCGGATCCCGTCGCTCTACCGGGGCCCTGACTTCCCGCAGCGGGCGGCGATCCGGCGACAGATGGCCTCCCACTACCGCTTCAGGGGCCTCGCGAGCCGGCTCCTCCGCCCGATCCGCCTCCTCGCGGGGCGGCTCAAGCCCTGACCGCTACAGGCGTGCGAGGGCGCCCTGCCACCGAGCGCCGACGGCCTCGGGGCTGAATGCGCGCTCGAACCGGGCGCGCGCAGCCGTCGAGGCGGGCGCCCAGCGGCCCGGGGCGGTGAGGGCCTCGACCGCCTCGGCGACGGCCTCCGGGGCACGGGGCGGTACGAACTGGCCCTCGACCCCGTCGGTGATCATCTCCGGGAGCCCCCCCTGACGCGTCACCACGACCGGCGTCCCGGCGGCGAGCGCCTCGATGACGGTGAGGGGTTGGGCTTCGACGGGGTAGGCCGTCGGGAGCGCGAACACGTCGGCGTCGAGGAGGAGGGCGCGGAGGCGCGACCGGTCGGAGACGCCGCCCGCGACGTCGACGCGGTCGACCAGCCCGAGCTCCGCGACGCGCTGCCGGAACGCGGCCTCCTCCGCGCTGGACGGCCACCGCCCGACGAACGTCCCGTGGGCGTCGACCCCCCGCTCGCGGAGGACCGCGAGGGCGGCCAGCACGTCGCCATAGCCCTTCGACGGGATCATGTTGGACAGGAACAGCACGCGGACGCCCGCCCGCCGGCGGCGGCGCTCGCGGGCCTCGGCCACCTCGCCGGGCGTGGCCGTCGCCACCGCGTCGATCGTGTTGGGGACGACCCACCGCTTCGCGTCGGGGACGTACGGCGCGCACCGGTCCGCGAGGCTCTCCGAGAGGAACACGATGGCGCGCAGGCGGCGGACGAGCGCGCGGCCCGTGGCGGCCGTCGCCGGAGACCGGAACAGCCGGTCGAAGTCGCCCCGGTGCACCACGCCGACCACCGGCCGCCGCCCGAATGCCGGGACGACGGTCAGCAGGTCCCGCGCGTGGCCGAGGGCCGACGGCGAGATCGACGGCCAGAGGACGGGCGCCTGGGGGTGCTCCCGGAGTGACTGGCGGAGCGCGCGGGGCAGACCGAGGAAATGGAGGACCCGGCCCAGCCCGAGCCGCTCCGACAGCGCCCCGAAGCGGACGTCGGGCGCGCCCACGTCGTGTCGGCTCACGGCGAACCTGCCGCCCTCTGGCGCCGCCAGCAGGTCGGCCAGGCGCTCGGTGGCGATGGCCTGCCCGTCGAGTGGCGGCGGAAATCGGCCGACGACGGCGAGCGGCTGGGTGGGTGCGGGAGGAGGGGAGGTCACGCTTCGACGGTGTGGAACGAGGTCGCGTCGCGAGCGCCGACGCGCAGCGCCGTCAGCACGACACGGGCGGCGAGGCTCAGGCCGCGGTCCGACCGGGCCTCGCCCAGCCGGACGGCCTCGCGGAGCGCCTCGCCGTACGTCTCGGGGGTGAACCGGGCCACGAGCGCGCGGGACTCGTCCCCGAACGCCGCCCGCTCCACGTCGGACAGCCGCGCGATCCGGTGGAGCCCTTCGGTGAGCGCCGCCACGTCCGCCGGCGCGAACGTGTAGCCGTTGCGGCCCTCGGCGACGAGGTCCGGGGCGGCGCCGGTCCCGGTCGAGACGAGGAGGGGGAGGCCGGCCGCTGCGGCCTCGTTCACGACGAGGCCCCACTGGTCGCTCTCCGCCGGGTGGACGAACGCGCCCGCCAGGCCGTAGTAGGCCGGGAGGACGGCGGCCTGCTGGAAGCCGGCGAAGACGACGCCGTCGCAGGCCAGGCGCTCCAGGTCCGCCCGCCCGTCGCCGTCGCCCAGGAGCACGAGCCGCCAGGGGGGGCGCCCGTCGGCTTCGGATCGGGCGCGGTACGCGCGGTACGCACGCACGAGCGCCGGGAGGTTCTTCCGCTGGATAAACCGGTTGGAGGCGAGGAAGAACGGGGTGTCGGCGTCGAGCCCCGGCAGCTCCCGCCAGGTCGCCGGCGACCGGCGGGCCGCCTCGGCCCCGGCCGCGAACGCCTCGTTGTCGACGACGCTCCGGCCGAGGACGACCGCCTCGGGCGGGATCCCGAGGCCGACGGCGTAGGCCCCGTGGGCCGCCCCCGACGCGAAGCACGCGTCGAACTGGCGGACCAGGACCCGCTTGACGGCCTCGCGAAGCGGGTTCCGCGCGGCGTCGCCCGCCCGGCTCTCGTAGAGCATCACGGCCGCCCGCCGGTGGCGCCGGCACCACGCGACGACGGCCCGCGCGTCCGGCGTCGAGTAGCTGGGCACGGCCACCGCGTCGGGGTCGATCCGGTCGAGCGCGGCCGTCACGCCGGCCTCCATCTCGGCAGGGGGGACGTCCTCGTAGGCACGGCCGGGGAACGCGACCTCGCGGCGGAACGGCGTCGGCGCGTCCTCGACGTCCCAACCGTAGAGCCGGTCGTCGGACGCGACGTCGAGGGCGACGGCCTCGCCGCCGTCGCGGGCGAACCGCTCGTGGGCGCCGCGGACGCGGGCGAGGTGGTACGGCCCGAGGCGGGGCCACACCAGACAGACGCGCCGGGCGGGGAGGGACGGCTCAGGCACAGGAAGAGGCGAGGATGTCGAGGATCGGGGCCGCAAACGCCTCGACGGTGTGGGGACGAACAAACGCGGCGGCGGCGGCGCGGTCGCCCGGCGACGGCGATCCGGCGAGCGCGTGCTCCATCGCGCGGGCGAAGGCCGCGGGGTCGGCGGGGTCGGCCGTCCACCCCAGCCGGTGGGTGCGGACGGCGTGTCCCATCCACCCGTAGGCCTGCGAGAGGACCGGCGTTCCCGCGGCCGCCGCACGGACGAGGAACCCGCTCGAGCCCACGTGGCGGTCATACGGCAACGCCAACAGGTCGGCGGCGGCGACGAGCGCGGCGAGGTCCTCGGGCGAGAGGAAGGCGTCGCGAATCACGACCTGCACCCCGCGATCCCGCGCCGCGCCGACGGCTCGGTCGAAACCCGCCCGGTCCGCAACGACGACGCGGCCGGCGAGGACGGCGGCGGCTCGCGCGGCAGCCTCCGGCCGGAGCGCGGCCAGCGCTCGAAGCCCTTGGACCGCGCCCTTCCGGTCGTCGAGGACGCCCGCGAAGGCGACGAGCTTGCGGCCCGGCTCGAGGCCGTACTCGGCCCGGACCTGGGCAGGCGGTCGGCTGGGCGCCTCGGGCGGGACGGGGTCCAGAATCGCCCGGACCGTCGCACGCGACGTCCGGGCCAGCGCAGAAACCGCCGAGGGGTCGAGGCTGAGAACGTAGGTGAGGGCCGGGTGGAGGAGCGCCTGCCGGGTCACTGCCGCCTTGGCCCACCACTGAACGCGGTCGCTCACGGACCTCGGGGGGGAGCCGATCTCAGGGTAGTGGAGCGTGGGCCGGAAGAGGAGGCCTCCAAAGCGCTCCACGCCCGGGAGAGCCCGGCGGGCCGCGAGCGGGGGGAGGGAGTGGTCGAGAATCTGGACGAAGACCCGTTGCGCGTCGTGGCGGTCGCCCGCCCCCGCGAGGGGGCCCCAACGGTCGCTGCCGCC
>JAAXJP010000241.1 GCA_012269805.1 Rubrivirga sp. | reverse complement strand
CCAGCTGTTCGCCGACGCGCTCTACGACGCGCCGGCCGGCGAGCGGATGTTCAACCCGTACCGCGACACCGACGGGCACGACGCGCCCGGCGCCCCCGCCCTCCGCCGCGCCAACCTCGAGGCCGCCGTCGACGCCGTGGCCGCCTCCGCCTCGGGCGGCCGGCCGGAGGTGCTGGTCGTGGCCGAGGCGCCCGGCCCGTGGGGCTGCCGGTTCTCGGGCATCCCCTTTACCAACGAGCGTCAACTCCTCGACCCCGCCTTCCCCGTCGACGGGCAGCCGACGTCGCTCCGGTTCGCCGAGGCGGGCGAGCCGATCAACGAGTACAGCGGATCGATCTACTGGGACGCGATGCTCCCCCACTGGGGCCGGTTCTGGACGTGGAACGCTGTCCCGATGCACCCCCACAAGGCCGGCCAGCCGCTCACGATCCGGACGCCCGGTGTCCGCGAGGTCCGACGCTGGCACGACCTGCTCGCGGGCGTCGTCGAGGTCACCGCCCCGCGCGCCGTCGTCGCGGTCGGGCGGAAGGCCGAGGGCGCGCTCGAGGCCATCGGTGCCGGCCCGACCTACGTCCGCCACCCGTCGCAGGGCGGGGCGACGTTGTTTCGGGAGGGCATCGCCGAGATCTGGGGCGCGCTGAGCTGACGCCCTACTCGGCACGCGGGATCAGCAGCAGCTCGGTCTGGCGGCCGTCGAGGTACGTCACGCGCTCGCCGTCGAACACGGCGTCCTCCTCCAGCATGAACCGGACCCGCTGGCCGCCCCACTCGGGCACCGAGGCGGCCGCATTGAGCTCGATGGAGTGGGCCGTGTTCGGGAAGAGCAGGTAGTCGCCGCGGCCCGGAACGCCGCCCTGCTGGTCCCAAAGCCCGATGGTCGGGCCGGCCGCGTGCCCGTGGAGGCCGATCGGGTGCGTGTAGATCGTCGCGTCGAGGCCGTCGCCCGCGGAGGCTGCGAGGGCGGCCGCGAGAATGTCGTTGCCCGTCCGGCCCGTCGCGAACGCGTCCGTGAGGTGGTCCTGGACGCGGTTCGCGGCGGCCAAACCCGCGGCGAGGCCCGCGGGCGCGGCCGTCTCGCCGGGGCGGAGGACGTACGCCATCTGCTGGGTGTCGGTGTGGAGGCCGAGGTACTCGATCCCGAAGTCGACCCACACGAGGTCGCCCGGGCGGATGACGGCCGCGGCGTCGCGGCTCGAAAAGTCGCCGTCGCGCTCGCCGGCCTCGGCCCGCTGGACGGAGACGCCGGGGTGGAACCACGCGTCGAGCCCAAGCCCTCGGACGCGGTCGCCGTACCACCACGCGAGGTCGTCGGTGGTCGTGACGCCCGGCGTGATGGCGGCCTCGCTGAGGCCCTCGTGGAGGATCGACCGCGCAAGGCGGACGACGGTCGGGTACGCAGCCAGCTCAGCCGGCGTCCGCGTCTCCAGCCATCCGACGGCGAGCTCGTCGGCCGGGACGACGCGTGAGCGGAACCGCTCGGGGAGCGCCCCCATCAGCCCGTCGAGCTCCGTGTCGGTCATCCCGTCCGCCAGGGCGAACGTGGCGGACCGGTTGACGGCGATCGCCTCGGGGTCGCGCTCGGCCACGATCTCGGCGACGCGCGCCCACTGGTCGGGTTGCGCCTCCGGCTCCCACGCGCGCGGGAACGGCCCCACGTCGTACCGGGCGACGGCCAGTCGCTCGACCCGCTCGCCGTCGTCGTGGAACACGAGGACCGTCCGCCTGCGAGCCGATTGCCACGTCGCGGGCAGCATCGTCTCGAGGACCGGGTCCTCGTTGTACTCGCGGCCCGATACGATCCACAGGTCGACGCCGGCCCGCCGCATCAGGTCTGGGACGAGCGTGTCGAGGCGGTCCTGGAGCCACGCGTCGTGGACCTCGGCGCGCTCGCGCATCGAGAGGACGCCGGGGCGCTCGGCCTGGGCCCGGGCGAGCGGGGCGACCAGCAGGATCATCAGGAGAAGACGGGCGACAGGCATGGCAGGCGGGGAGCGGGGCCCCGAACCTCGCGCCGCGGGCCCCGCCTCCGCCAGTGGAAACGGCGGCGTCCCGGCCCGCCTCGCCCTGCCC
>JAAXJP010000136.1 GCA_012269805.1 Rubrivirga sp. | reverse complement strand
AGTCACCAAAGAAGATGTCGAGCTCGCCTGGGCGTCGCTCGACGCCGCCCTCGACGAGGCCGAGACGATCGGGCTCTACGCGGAGATCGTCGACCTCGACGGGTTCACGCTGTCGGGGCTCGTGGAGGACCTCGCCCGTGGGATCCAGGCGATCGGCGAGTGGGGCCGGTTCGCGCGCTACGCCGTCGTGAGCGACAAGCAGTGGCTCCGGACGCTGGCCGAGGTCGAGGGCAAGATCTTGCCGGGCATCGAGATCCGGACGTACACGCCGGAGGAGTCCCCGTCGGCCGTCGCGTGGCTCACGGCCCACACGGCGCCGCAGTCGGCGGGATAAACGCGGCGAGCGCGAACGCCCACGCGGCGAGGGTCCCCGCCTCGACCCGGGCCGTCCGTGCCGCCAAGGCGAGCGCGAAGGCAAGCGCGAAGGCGAGCGCGAAGGCGAGCGGGACGATCCCGAACGGCACGGCCGCCGACCGCATCAGCACGCCGGCGGCCGCGCGCCGCCAGGAGACCGGCAGCATCACACACGCTGTCGCCCCCCGAGTCGGCACGTCCTGGAACCCTGCCGCCCGACGGCGAGCACTGCCAGCGCGGGCAAGACGCCTGCGTCGATGCTCGCCCGCACCGGGGGTGGGGCGCGACGACGCCCAACAGATCCGGCGACACGAACCCGAGGGTGCCCGCCGAGCCGACAGCGTACGTCACGCCGCCCCCTCCGGGAGGGCGAGCATCCGCCCGC
This sequence comes from Rubrivirga sp., assembly GCA_012269805.1. Taxonomy (GTDB): domain Bacteria; phylum Bacteroidota; class Rhodothermia; order Rhodothermales; family Rubricoccaceae; genus Rubrivirga. The sequence goes on along the minus strand of JAAXJP010000136.1, from coordinate 1,339 downwards.
CGAGGTACGCGCGCGCCAGAACGCGAGCCACGGGAGACGGACGAGGGAGGCGACCACGGGTGCGCGGGGTATCACCCCCCGCTCTGCTTTACACACCAGCTTCCGCCCCCCACTGGCCGAGACTTGCTCGATGGCACCGTTCGTCCGGGGCCCTCGTAGGTTCGACACAGCCCCCACGGCCGGGCCCCAAGGGACGGCGAGGCCCCGCCCTTCCCACCACAGACGAGCGGGGCCTCGACGGCTCTCGGAATTGTGAGAGCAGAGGGCCGACGACCGGAGCCGCGGATCCTCGATTCGTACCGTCCCACTCGTCAATACGAGAAAGGGACGTGTGAGAGGTCACAGTCGGAAAAAAACTTGGGCGCCCGGCGGAGACGGCCGGGTACGGGAGGTCGAGATCCGGCCCTATCCTGCCCTCGCACATTCCCCGTCCCGTGGCTCACGACGTCACCCGGCTTCTGGCTCAGGCCCGCGAGGGCGATCAGCGCGCGCTCGACCGCGTGCTGCCGCTCGTCTATGAGGAGATCCGCCGGCTGGCGCGGAGCCAGCGCCACCGGAACGGGGCCCCGGCGACGCTCAACACGACGGCGCTCGTGCACGAGGCGTACGAGAAGCTGGCCCACCACGACGGCGACTACGCCGACCGCCAGCACTTTTTCCGCGTCGCCGCGCGGGCCATCCGGCAGGTCCTCGTGGACGCGGCCCGCGCGCGGAAGGCCGAGAAGCGCGGCGGCGGAACGCCCGACGTCCCCCTCGACGGGCTGGCCGTCGCCAGCCCGTCGCGCGACGACGAGGCCCTCGCGCTCGACGAGGCCCTCGACCGACTCGCGGCGCTCGACGAGCGGCAGGCGCAGATCGTCGAGCTCCGCTACTTCGTCGGGCTGACGGTGCCGGAGACGGCCGAGGCGGTGGGCCTCTCGCCCGCGACCGTCAAACGCGACTGGGCCGCCGCGCGGGCATGGCTCTACCGCGAGATGCAGCGGGCCCGCGACGCCGGCGAGCGGGCGTAGCGGGACCCGTCCACCGGCCCCGCCCGCCTCGGTGTGGCGTGCGATGAGCCGGATCGACACGAAACTCCGCTTCTCCGGGCGACGCCCTGCCCGCCGTGCGCTCCGACCCCGACCTCCACCGCCGCGCTGCCGACCTTTTCGCCGACGCACTCGACCGGGAGCCGGACGACCGCGAGGCGGCCTTCGAGGACCCCGCGCTCGACCCGCTCGTCGTGGCTGAGGCCCGGTCGCTCCTCGCCGCGCACGACGCCGCGGGCGACGCCATCGCGGCGCCCGACGCCTAAACGCTCCGCCGGGACCCGGATCGCAGGCGCTCCGCTATCCTTCGT
>JAAXJP010000737.1 GCA_012269805.1 Rubrivirga sp. | reverse complement strand
GTCGCGGAGCGTCCATTTTTTTGTGGCTCCCGCGCTTCTCGCCCGCCCCCCCCCCCCAGAGGGGTGCCCGAGGTGGTCCGTCTCGGTGCCCAGGTGGAGCCGGGTCGCGCGCCGACGGCCCGGCTCCGATCTCGTCTGATCTCGCCCGCTACGCGGCCGTCCGGTGCCGCGTGTCGACGCCGAACGGGAGGTACGCCGGGCACGTCCCGACGAGCGCCGTGACGGCCAGGACCGCGGCCACGACGCCGAGCACCCAGTCGAGGGCGCCGTCGGTGACGAACAGGACGAGGGCGAGGAGGACGATGGCCGCGATCCCGCGGAGGCGGCGATCGGCGTGGCCCATGTTGGTCGTCATGGTTCCAGGGGAAAGTGGAGGCGGGCAACGTCGGGAGTGCGGCGGCCGGCCGGCAGCGGGGCGGGCCGCGATGTCGGGTCGGCGGGCTCCCGGCGCGGGCCGCGCTCCGTAGGGGACGCCCCTACACGGGCCGCCGGGGCCTCCCGGCCGGGCGCGTCGCGGGGGGCCGTCACGGGTCGGTCCCGCCGGTCGGTCTCTTGCGTCCGCACCGCCCACCCCGCGACCGCCGATGGCCGACACCCTCACCGCCCCCGCTCCGACCGCCGCCTCCGCCGAGGGGGCGTCGCGGTTCGAGGTGTTCACCTACGACGACCAGGTCGTCCGCTGGTTCGTCATCGCGACCTCGATCTGGGGCTTTATCGGGATGGCCGTCGGCGCGCTCATCGCGCTCCAGCTCCCGTTCCCGGAGGCCAACCTCGGCGAGTACCTCACGTTCGGCCGGCTCCGCCCGCTCCACACGAACGCGGTCATCTTCGCCTTCGCGGGCAACGCCATCTTCGCGGCGATCTACTACTCGACGCAGCGGCTCTGCAAGGCCCGGATGTTCTCCGACGCCATGAGCCGGTTCCACTTCTGGGGGTGGCAGGCCGTCATCGTCGCGGCCGCCGTCACGCTCCCGCTCGGGATCACGACCTCGAAGGAGTACGCCGAGCTCGAGTGGCCCATCGACATCGCGATCGCGGTCGTGTGGGTCGTGTTCGCGGTCAACTTTTTCGGGACGCTGGCCAAGCGGCGCGAGAAGCACATGTACGTCGCGCTGTGGTTCTACATCGCGACGATCGTGACGGTCGCCGTGCTCCACATCGGCAACAGCCTCGCGCTGCCGGTCTCGCTGACGAAGAGCTACCCGATCTACAAGGGCGTCCAGGACGCGCTCGTGCAGTGGTGGTACGGCCACAACGCCGTGGCCTTCTTCCTCACGACGCCGTTCCTCGGGCTGATGTACTACTTCCTCCCGAAGGCGGCCGAGCGGCCGGTGTTCTCGTACCGGCTGAGCATCGTCCACTTCTGGTCGCTCGTGTTCATCTACATCTGGGCCGGGCCGCACCACCTCAACTACACGGCCGTGCCCGAGTGGGCCGCCACGCTTGGGATGGTGTTCTCGGTGATGCTCTGGATGCCGTCGTGGGGCGGCATGATCAACGGCCTGTTCACGCTCCGCGGGGCGTGGCACAAGCTCCGCGACTCGGTCGTGCTCAAGATGTTCGTGGTCGGCATCACGTTCTACGGGATGGCCACCTTCGAGGGCCCGATGCTGAGCATCAAGACGGTCAACGCGCTCAGCCACTACACGGACTGGAACATCGCCCACGTCCACTCGGGGGCGCTGGGGTGGAACGGGTTCATGACCTTCGGGATGATCTACTGGCTGGTGCCCCGGCTGTGGCGGCGCCCGCTGTGGAGCCAGAAGCTGGCCAACTGGCACTTCTGGATCGGGACGATCGGCATCCTCCTCTACGTCCTGGCGATGTACACGTCCGGGATCACGCAGGGCCTCATGTGGCGGGCCTTCGACGACGCCGGCCGGCTGCTCTACCCCGACTTCGTCGAGAGCGTCATCCAGGTCCGCCCGATGTACTGGGTCCGGCTGATCGGCGGGACGATGTACTTGCTGGGCGTGGTCCTCATGCTCTGGAACCTGTGGGCCACGATCCGCCGCGCGCCGAAGAGCCTCCCGGACCCGGCCGTCGCCGTGCCCCGCGCCGCCGCCTCGTCCGGCGAC
>JAAXJP010000691.1 GCA_012269805.1 Rubrivirga sp. | reverse complement strand
GTCGGGATGCGGTCGGCCAGCACCTCGCCGGCCCCCACCACGTCGCACGCTCCCGCGTCGGCAGCCGTCGGCGCGGCGGGGGGCGACGGCGCCCAGCCGGCGAGGTTTCCGTCGAGCGCGGCGCGGCCGATGGCGGCGCCGGCGGCGCTCCACGCGAGCGGCGTCGTGCCCAGGCGCTCGCCGCGCGCGGCGTCGAGGTACTCGGGGAAGATGCCGCCGTTGGCCGTCTCGACACGGCCCAGGAGCTCGCGCGCGTCGTCGGCCCGGCCCGCCTCGGCGAGCGCGGCGACCCACCAGCCGTTGACCATCGGCCAGCACCCGCCGTTGTGATAGTGGCCCGGCCGGTTCGAGAACCGGTCGCGGACGTTCCCGCGAAGCGTTCCCCACCCGTCGTCGCCCTCGCGGACCTGGGGCGCGAAGGCGGGGACGAGGCCGGGCGCGGTTGCGGCGGCGAGCGCCAGCCCGTGGTCGAGAAGGGTGTCGCGGCGGCCCGGCCAGAGCCCAGCGAGGACGGCCAGCGCCGAGCCGAGCGCGTCGAACCGTCGGGCGTAGCCGCCGGGCGTGAGCGCGGCGAACGGATGCGGCCGCACGCCCTCGGAGAGCGCCGCCTCGTACGCGGCGGGGTGGTACGCCGCGCCCGAGTCGCCGCCGGCGTGGGGCCAGAACGTCGCCTCGACGAGCGCGTGGAGCCGGTCGGCCCGGGCGGCGACCGAGGCGGGCGACGGCGCCCAGGGCGCCCACGCGCGGAGCGCCAGCAGCCGGAGCACCTGGTCGTAAAGGAGGTACCCGTGGAGGTCGTACTCGTCGGCCCAGTCGCCGGACTGCGGGACGTAGACGAGCCCGCGCGCGTTGACCTCCCACGCGTCGAGCAAGTCGAGCACGCCGCCGATCGCGGGCGCCCACCGCGCGGCCCACGCCGCGTCGTCCGCGTGCGCCGCCCACCGCGCCGCCCCGAGCACGGCCCACGGCCCCGCGTCGACGCGGCCCGCCAGCCCGCCGTAGCTCACGGTCTCCGCCCGGCCCTCGACGACCGACACGTTCGACGGCGCCTGCCCCTGCGGCCCGACGTGGGCCAGGAGCGTCTCGACGGTCCGGCGGAGCCCGTCGGCGAGCGCGTCGTCGCCCGAGGCGAGGCCGGCGAGGCCGCAGATCACGCCGTCGCGGGCCCACACGCGGCGGTAGTTGGTCCGCTCCGTCGGCGAGGCGAGAAAGCCCGCCTCGGTGAGCGACCGGTGCAGGAGGCAGAGCGCGGTCATCGGGCGGTCCAGACGCGTTGCCGGACGTCCATCCACGCCACCACTACCACGTGGGGGACGGTCAGCGCGGCGATCCCGACGAGATACGCGCCGACGCCCCCGACCGGACTCCGAGGCGCGTCGGCGAACACGAGGCCGATGAGGGCGAGCGCGCCGAGCGTCGCGGGCGCGGCGTAGAGCGCGAGCCGCCACGCCGAGCCGTCGGCCACGAGCGGGCCGAGCCGGGCGAGGTGCCGGACCGCGTGCCACAGGCAGAAGTACACGCCGACGCTCCACAGCGGCGGGAGCACGGCGAAGAACACGGTGAGGGCGGCGACCTCCGCCAGATCCAGCCGGAACGACCGCCACGCGCCGCGTCGGCGGGCGACGACCGCACCCCACGCGGCGTACAAGCCGATCAGCGCGCCGAGGCCGGCCCACACGGCGGTGGGTGGGAGGGCGAGGACGAGCCCGCGGGCGGACTCGGCGCCGTCGGGCCGGAGCGCCGCCGCCATCGCCCCCACCACCTCGGCATAGACCTCGGGGTGGGCCGCCAGCGGGACGGCCATCGGCAGCGCCCCGCGGACGGCGCCGGCCAGCGCCCGCTGCGCCAGCCCGCCGAGGTGCGCGTCCCACCCGAGCGCGCGGAGCGCGTAAACGTCGCCCTGGCCCCAGTGCGCCCACGTCAGCAGGACGAAGCCGACAGCGGCCGCGGTCGGCGCCCCCCACCACGCCGCGAGGACGAGCGCGCCGAGGGCGAGGTACGCCACGCAGAGGCCCGCGAGCGGACCGAGGCGGAGGGGCTCGCCCCGCATCGCGAACGGGACAACCGGGTCGACGGCGCCGTGC
>JAAXJP010000392.1 GCA_012269805.1 Rubrivirga sp. | reverse complement strand
CTGTCCCCTCACCCCCCCCGACCATGACCACCCGCACCCTGCTCGTCGGCGTGCTCGCGCTGGGCCTCGCCGCCTGCGGCGCCGAGACCGACGCCCCGGCCACCGCGGCCGACGTCCCCGTCACGCCCGCCTCGGCCGAGCTCCCCGCCGTCCCGGCCGGCACCTACGCCATCGACCCGGCCCACTCGCGCGCCGAGTTCCGCGTCCGCCACCTCGGCATCTCGACCGTCACCGGCCGCTTCGGCGACGTCGACGGGACGCTGACCGTCGGCGACGACCTCAGCACGCTCGACGCCACGGCCGTCATCGACGCCTCGACCATCGACACCGGCAACGACCGCCGCGACGGTCACCTCCAGAGCGCCGACTTCTTCGACGTCGCGCAGCACCCCGAGATCACGTTCCAGTCGACGGAGATCCGACCGGCCGAGGACGGCGGGTTCGTCCTCGTGGGCGACCTCACGATGCGCGGCGTCACGCGCCCCGTCGAACTCGAGGCCGAGTACATCGGCGCCGCGGCCATGGGCGACACGCAGAAGATCGGGTTCTCGGCCCGCGGCGAGATCACGCGCCAGGACTGGGGCCTCGACTGGGCCGAGACCAACGAGGCCGGTGAGGCCCTCGTCGGCGACGAGGTCGAGCTGGTCATCGAGGTCGAGGCCGACCGCCAGGACGTCGCCGAGGCCGAGACGGTCGACGCCGACGCCTAGGGAACTGGGGACCGGGGAACGGGGAATAGGAGGGAGTCCCTCCGCCCGTTCCCATCTCCCGTCCCACTCCCTCCTCGAAGCCCGTCGCCTTCCTCACGGGGGGGACGGGCTTCGTGGGGTCTCACCTCGCCGAAGAGCTCGTGGGGCGGGGCTACGCCGTCCGCGCGCTGGTGCGGAGCGCCCCGAAGTGGCTCGGCGGCCTGCCCGTCGACACGATCGCGGGGGACCTCCACGACGCCGACGCCCTCGCGGCCGGCGCCGACGGGGCCGCGCTGGTCGCCCACGTCGCCGGGCTGACGCGGGCCCGGACGCGGGCCGAGCTCGACCGCGCCAACGTCGACGGCACCCGGGCCGTGCTCGACGCCGTCCGCCGGACGGCCGAGGCGGGCGGCGTCGCGCCGCGCGTGCTCGTGACGAGCAGTCTGGAAGCGATGGGCCCCAACCGGATCGGGCCGGACGGGCTCCCCACGCCCGCGACCGAGGCCGACGTCCCGCAGCCGGTCTCGATGTACGGCCTGAGCAAGGCCCGCATGGAGGACGCCGTCCGCCGCGACTACGCCGGCCTCGGCGTCACGGTCGTCCGCCCGCCGGCCGTCTACGGGCCCCGCGAGGCCGACCTCTACGAGATGGCGAAGGGCGCCGCGCGGGGCCTCTTCCCGGTCGTCGGCCGCGCGGACGTCCCGCGCGTGTCGATGGTGTTCGTGCGCGACCTCGTCCGCGGCATGGCCGACCTCGCGGAGAGCGACGCCGCGCGTGGCGAGACGTACTTCGTCGGGACGCCGGGCTTCTCGTGGGCGGAGGTCCAGGCCGCGCTCGAGGCCGCGCTCGGGCGGACGACGCGGACGCTCCGGGTGCCGGGGGCCGTGCTCGGGGCGGTGGGGGCGATCGCGGAGCGCGTCGGTGGACTGTTCGGGACGCTCCCGCCCCTCACGCGGGACAAGGCGGAGGCCGCGCGGCACGCGTGGGTCTGCTCGTCGGAGAAGGCACGCGAGGCGGTCGGCTACGCGCCCGAGGTGGGGCTGGCCGAGGGCTGGGCGGAGACCGTCGCGTGGTACCGCGAGGAGGGGTGGCTGTGAGGGCTAGTCGGATCGGACTAGGCACGAGCGACGGGCTCTGACAAGCTTGGCCGTCCGCTCTCCACAGCCATGCGTTCCCTCGTCTCCGTCCTGTTCGCCCTCGCCGTGCCGGCCTTCGCCCAGACGCACCTCGCTGGGGGTACGGGACCGTACGTCTCCGTCGACCTCGTGGGCGGCGCCTTCCCCGACATCACGCCGGCTGGAGACGGGGTGGGCGGCGGGGTCGGGTATCGGTTCGGGAACGGGCTCGACGCCGAGGTCTTCGTCGGAGGCGTCAGCCAGGGAACACGCACCTTCGTC
>JAAXJP010000196.1 GCA_012269805.1 Rubrivirga sp. | reverse complement strand
TCGCCGGGCGGAGCCCCGCGCTCCTCCAGAAGGCGCTCGACGGCGAGATCCCGTCTCAGACCCGGCAGAAAGGTCGTGGGGAAGGCCTCCCCGCGATGCAGGCCGACTGCTGCGATCACCGCCTCCTCGACAACCTCACCATCATCACGAACGACGCCCGGATCGACGTGGCCGACCGAACTCACACAACCCTCCGGAACGGGTTCTCCGGCACGTTCATACACTGGGAGCTATCAGACACCGAGGTAGACAGATGAGCCAGACCACGCTCAGCGTCGCCCGCGACTTCTCAAAGACGCCCGGCGCTCGTTTCGTCGAAGACGGCCCCGACTCGGCCGAGGTCTTCTACGCCGAGAAACTCAAGCCGACCTTCGAGCGGGTCCTCGATGAGGACGGGACGCTCCACGTCGACCTCGACGGCGTGGCGGGCTACGCCACGTCGTTCCTCCAAGGCGCGTTCGGCACGCTCGCCCACGACTTCGGGACCGCCGTGGTCCAGCAGCGCCTGACGTGGACGAACGAGGACGAGCCGTACCTCGACCCCTACATCGAGCGATACATCCGCGAGGCCCACAAGGTCGAGAAGACGGACGCCGTCGCGGCGTGAAGCGCGACGGGTTGCTCCACGTAGGGGTGGCGTTCGCAGGGGGAGCCCTCGTCGCGAGTGCCGCCTTCGTCGTAGGGGAGGGGCCGTTCGTCTTCCGACCAGAACTCGGGCTGGGCGACCTCCTCAGCGCGGCCGTCGCGATCGGGCTCGGCTACTGGGTCGGCTACCTCCTCCAGAGGCGGGTCGACGTGAGGAAGGTCGAGAAGGACCGGCTCGTCGGGCAGGCCGAGGAGGTAGCGAAGCGGGCCGCGAGCCTCCGTACGAAGCAGGAGCGCCTCCTGAAGGAGCAGACGGAGATCCCGGAGGTGATGGGCGAGGCCCGCCGCCTGTCCGGAGATCTAACAGGTCTCGGCTCGAAGCTCCGGATCTACGAGGTCTGGGACGAGCTGGACGACCAGTTCCGGGCCGTCGAGAAGGCCCTACTCGAATACCGCGTTCCCATCGGCGAGAGCGACCTGGTCGAGGACCGGCCGAGCCCGGCCGAGTTCGACCGGCTGTACAGGTCGCTGACCGACGAGATCGACAGGCTCATCCGTGACATCAGCCGGTTGGACTGAGCGCGCTTGTTCTACAAGTGTTCTACAAGACCCCCGGGAGTGTCCATGAGAGATCGGGAGTGTAAGACCTGTGATCGCCCCTAGCGAGTCATTGTTGGCGCTTGGGCTCCGACGCCAACGTAGCTCAGGGGTAGAGCAGCTCACTCGTAATGAGCAGGTCGTCGGTTCAAATCCGACCGTTGGCTCTCGTTAAAAGCGCCCTTTCCGATATTGGGAGGGGCGTTTTTGTTGGTTCGGCCTTCCGCCGCGTTGGCCTTGATTTTCGGCGGTACGGCATAGGTATGGCAAATCGGTGCGCTGAGGTGCTCTCGGGTGCGGTCTCCGGCACGCTCGACAGGCGGCGCCGAGGTGGGGCTAAGGAGATCGGTCGCCGGTCCCCGTGACGGACTGGAGGCACCGCCGGGTTCCAGTCTGGCGCCATGCTCCCAACCGACGTTCTCCAGTTGCTTGCCGACTTCGCCGAGGCGGAGGGCCGCCCCGTCGCTGTCCTCGTAATCCACCCTGCCGATTGGGAGGAGCTCTCGGGCTGGCACGGGACGGGGACGTACGGTGTGCGGACGTTCCGCTCGGGTCTCTCGGTTGCCGTACCCGACGGGCCGAGCCTAGCGGTCCGGGGGACCCGCGACGTCGAGAGGGGCCGCCCCGAACTCTTCTACGTCGTCTGTCGCCTCACGAGCCGAGGAGTGCGGACGAGGAGGGAGGCGGCCAGGGCCCGCAGGAGAGCGTGTCGCATGGGGCCCCCATGGCTGGGGGCCGGGGGACGAGGGCGAAGGGTTGCTACTCGTGCGCCGAACGGGGAGCCCACGGGGCTCGGCAAATGGGCAGGTCCCGTTCGTCACCCGCCCGCGTAGGCTCGGGCTTCGGCGACCCCCGCTCGCCCGTCTGCCCCGGGCGCAGAGTCGAGGAGGGCCCGGTAGTGGGCCCC
>JAAXJP010000712.1:467-2090 GCA_012269805.1 Rubrivirga sp. | reverse complement strand
CCACCACCCTCGCGGCCGAACGAGCCGAGCAGCGTCGCGCTCGTGCAGTCGTCGACGCGGACGACGGCGTAGTCGCCCTTCTCCAGCCCGGCCGGCCGGTCGAACACGACCATGTGGTTCGTGTCGGTCCGTCCTCGGAGCTGCTCGTCGGACCGCTTCGAGGTGCCCTCGACGAGGACCACCTGCTCCGTCCCGACGCGCCGGCGGTTGCTGGCGAGCGAGTGCTCGGTCTGGAGCTGGATGATCTCGCTCAGCCGTGCCTTCTTGACGGCCTCCGGCACGTCGTCCGAGTACTTCCGCGCGGCGTACGTGTCCGGCCGCTCGGAGTAGGCGAACATGAACGCGTGGTCGTACTCGACCTCGCGCATGAGCGACAGCGTGTCGGCGTGCTCCTCCGGCGTCTCGCCGCAGAAGCCCGCGATGAGGTCGGTCGAGAACGCGATGCCCGGCACGATGGACCGGGCGCGCTCGATGAGGTCGAGGTAGTGCTCGCGGGTGTAGGTCCGGCGCATCCGCTTGAGGACGTCCGAGTTGCCGTGCTGGACCGGGAGGTGGATAAAGTCGCAGACCGTCGGGCGCTCGCGGTGGACGTGGAGGAGGTCGTCGGAGCAGTCCTTCGGGTGGCTCGTCGAGTAGCGGATCCGGAGCTCCGGCGACAAGAGCGAGATCCGGTACAGGAGCTCCGCGAAGTCGACCGCCGTCCCGTCGTGCTCGACGCGGTACGAGTTCACGTTCTGGCCGAGCACCGTGACCTCCTTGTACCCGGCGTCGACCAGCTGGCCGACCTCCGACAGGATGCTCGTCACGGGCCGGCTTCGCTCGCGGCCGCGTGTGAACGGCACGACGCAGAAGGCGCACATGTTGTCGCACCCGCGCATGATCGAGACGAAGGCGCTCACGCCGTTCGTGTCGTAGCGGACGGGCGCGAGGTCGGCGTAGGTCTCCTCGCGCGAGAGCTGGACGTTGACGGCGGCCTGGCCCGTGTCCCGGCTCTCGGCAAGCAGCCGCGGCAGGTCGCGGTAGGCGTCCGGCCCGACGACGAGGTCGACCAGCCGCTCCTGCTCCAAGAGCTTCGAGCGGAGCCGCTCGGCCATGCACCCGAGCACACCGATCTGGAGGTCGGGCCGGCTCTTCTCCTTCCGCGCGCGGATGTGCGTGAGCCGCCCGCGCACACGGTCCTCGGCCTTCTCGCGGATCGCGCACGTGTTGATGAGGACCACGTCGGCGTCCTCCTCGCGCTCCGCCAGCGCGTACCCCTCGCCGCCCAGGATCGAGGCGACGAGCTCGGAGTCGGCCACGTTCATCTGGCAGCCGTACGTCTCGATAAAGACGCTCCGGCCGTTCGTGCCCGCGCGCGGAGCGACGACGCGCGGCTGGTCGGCGCCGCGGGCGTCGAGGGCGGACGAGACGGGGGCGGGGGCGTCCGCCTCGGTGTCGAGGTCGAGGACGTCGAGGTCGGCGATGGGCTGCATCTCCTGGGCGTTTTCCGGGCGGGGAAGCTACGGCCGGCGGGCCCCGGCCCCGGGCTAGGCTTCGGTGGAGATGTCTCCCAAACGGACCGCCGCCCCGCAGGCCTTAAAGGGGCGGGCAGGGGGGGGGGGGGTGGCGCGTGGGGGGGGGGGG
>JAAXJP010000712.1:0-457 GCA_012269805.1 Rubrivirga sp. | reverse complement strand
TAGGGGGCCAGACGGGGCGGCGGGGAATCGAGCGTGCGGAGAGGGCCCTAGGAGGAGATGGGCTGGCTCTGGGGTGAAGGGCGGGGCGAGCCGATGGGCTCCGGCGCTCGACGCTCAGGTCTCGGGACTAAAACAGGGCGACGCCCAGGAGGGCGGCGGAGAGGGCCCCGAGCCGATAGACGATGGCGTGGGGGGTCGAGACGAGACGGGCAGGAATGGAGAGTGCAGTCACGGTGCCAGGGGGCGTTGTGTGCCAAGACCCATTGCAGGGGCCGTGCCATCCCCGCCTTTCCTGACAGACCGCCCGCCCCCTTGGGAGTCTGTCTGACATTCACCCGTGGGACACATAGGGGACCTCCCGATGCGGGCTGCCGAGTCGTCTCACCCCATGGGGGATTCACCGATGACGATCCGTCGCGCCGACGTCCCGCGACCGCAGGACGTACTTGCCGACAAG
>JAAXJP010000393.1 GCA_012269805.1 Rubrivirga sp. | reverse complement strand
CGAGTTGTCTTTGATAGTCTCAGTGTCTGTTTTGTTCCCCACCGCCCTTGACCACCAAACCCGCCTCGGATCCCCAAAAGTGAAAATCATTTCACCCTACGTGTGGGGTGGGTGAAAATGCTTTCACCCCGTAGTATTCCCCCCCGGGAGATCCCTTAGCCCTCGCCGACGCCATGCCCGCCCCTTCCACACGCGCCCGTCTCACCGAGCGGCAGAACCAGGTCTACGAATTCCTCCGCACGTACGTCCGCCGTAACGGGAAGCCGCCGACGATCAAGGAGATCGGACAGAGCCTCGGCATCAAGTCGACCAACGGCGTCTACAAGATGCTCGTGGCCCTTGAGGGGAAGGGCTACATCTCCCGGACGAAGCACGAGGCGCGGGGCATCGAACTCGTCGACGAGGAGCGGAGCTACGACGCCGACGAGCCGCCGGGCGTCCTGATGCTCAAGCTGAAAGAGGGCGTCGGCCGCCGGGCCCGGCTCATGACGTCGGAGACGGCCGACCACCCACTCCCGCGCTCACGTCGCCCGCTCCTCGTCGACCCCGCGCTCCTGCCCGACGACGTCGACCTCGACGAGTGCCTCGGCGTCCGCGTCGGCGACGACGGGATGAACGGGGCGGGCGTCCGGAAGGGCGACCTCGTGGTGGTCGAGGAGGCGACGTGGCAAGACGTCCCGAACGGAGCGATGGCCGCGGTCCTCTTTTACGACCACGTCGTGATCCGCCAGTTCGAAGTGGTCAACGATCGGCTCCACTTCCGCGCCGCCGACCGGACCTACGCCGACGAGACCGTCCGCCCCGACGACCCGGAGTACTTCGTGCTCGGCCGCGCGCTCGCGGTGATGCGGTCGCTGGCGTGAAGGCGCCTGGCCGTCGACCGCGGCGGCCTCGGCCGGCGCCGCCGGCCCCGGTCAGCCGCCGAGCTGGCCGAGCATCCAGGCGCAGCCGAGGGCGGCGTAGATCCCGAGGACGTAGCCGGCCACGGCCATCAGCAGGCCGACGGGCGCCATCGCGGGGAGGTACACCCCAGCCACGATCGGGGCCGAGGCGGCCCCGCCCACGTTCGCCATCGAGCCGGTCGCCACGAAGAAGAGCGGCGCCTTGAGCAGCTTCGCCGCGAGGAACAGCAGGCCGATGTGGACGGACAGCCAGACGACGCCCATCAGCATGTAGGCCGGCGCTTCGAGCACGGCGTTGAGGTCGGCGTGGGCGCCGATCGACGTGAGGAGGAGGTAGAGCGCGGCGAACCCGATTCGGCTCGCGCCGTCGGGCTCCAGCTTCCGCATCGGCGTGAACGAGAGCGCGAGCCCGGCGGTCACCGCGATGAGCACGGCCCACGTCCCGCCCGAGATGATCGTCGGGTCGCCGAGTGAGGGGAGCGCGCCCCCGAGCACGCGCGACAGCACGGCCGCGCCGAACCCGAGCCCGACGATGATCGCGACGGTCGCCGTGGTCGAGGGCCGGCGCGTCTGGTCCATCTCCTGGAGCGTCGCGTTGACGCGGTCGATGGCCGCCGAGTCGGCGCCGACCCAGGCGTCGAACCGCTTCTGGTAGCCCGAGAGGAACAGGAGGACCGCCATCCACCCATACCCGACGACCGTGTCGACGACGATGATCGGCGCGAGGCCGGCGTCGCTGAGCCCGACCGACTCTTTGAGGGCGAGCATGTTGGCCGTCCCGCCGATCCAGCTGCCGGCGAGCGCGGCCATGCCCTGCCACGTCTCCGGGTCGCCGATAAACTGGCCGACGGCGAGGTACGCGACGGGCCCGCCGATCACGATGCCGGCCGTCCCGACGAGCATCATCGCGAGCGCGAGCGACCCGAGGCTCAGGATCGCCTTGAGGTCGATCGTGATCATCAACAGGAACAGCGCGAACGGGAGCAGCACGTAGCTGAACCAGTCGTAGGCCGGGTTCTGCGACGGGGTCACGCCGACCGTCGTCAGGATCATGGGCACGAAGTAGGCCCAGATCACCGGCGGCAGGACGTCGAACAGCTTTTCGAGCGCGGCGATGCGCGAGAGCGCGAACACGGCGGCCAGCACGGCCGCCAGGAGCGCGGCGACCTGGGTGGGCTCGGTGATGAG
>JAAXJP010000056.1 GCA_012269805.1 Rubrivirga sp. | reverse complement strand
TAGGTGGCTGGAGTCCGGATTGCTGCCGATGAACCCGCTAGCGGCTAGACATCCACAGAACCCCCGAAGAGAAGCGAGAAAGCGCCGCTGGGTCGCCGGGCTTTTGCCCTCGGACTCCAGGTTCTTTAGGGCCTGGTTCACGTCAGAGAACGCCACGGTGGCTGCCATTTCCAGCGTGACTGTCTCGCAGCCGAAGAACGTCTCCAGGTCCTTGGCGTAGGCCCGCCGCGTGTTCTCCCGGTCGTACCGCAGCAGGTACAGTGGGACGAGGTCGGACTGGGCGGTAAAAGCGCGGCCGAGCTTCGCGTGGCTGCCGGCGTCGACGCTGGCTGGGAGCGCGCGGTCGGAAGAGTCCATCGTCGGGTCCGGGGGGAACGGCAGGTTACGAACGGCCAGTCTGGGCCGGGGTACCACCGAGGCCGGAGGGTCCATGCCTACGGCGGTTCGATAATTACTGTTATCGTGAGTGGTGGGCTGATCCGGGTGCTCGGCAGCGCTGCCACCGCCGGGGTCATTCGCCGTCCTCGACCTCCGGCGTCCCGGCGTTGTCTCCAACGTCGACGTTCTCGTCGATGGTCTCGGCGGCTTCTGACGCGGCGTTCTCGATCGCGTCACCTGCGGCGTCGAGGTTGTCCCGAGCCTGCTCCACAGCCTCGCCGTCGACCGTTACCCGGACGGTCTCGTCTCCGCCGGCCTCGGTCTCGTGGTCGACATCACAGCCCGACAGCACGAGTTGACCCGACAGGAGCACGGTAAACGCGAGAAGCACGGCGAGGACCCGCGCAGGAACCGACGAGGAAGGCATGGCGACAGCAGGCTGGTGACCGACGTCTACGCCGCCAGTGCTCGCCCGGTCTCCGCGTCGAACAGGTGAATCTTGTCCAGGTCGATTCGGAGACGCGCGGCGCCCTCGCGGTCGTCGATCGGCTGGGGCTCCAGTCGGGCCACGAACCGGTTGTCAGCGTCGACGCGGACGTAGGCGACCACCTCGTTCCCCATAGGCTCCTCGACTTCGACGGTGCCGACGAAAGGATCGGACAGCCGCTTTGTGCTGGGCGCGTTCCCCTCCATGTACAGGTCTTCCGGTCGAACGCCGAGGGTGACGTTCCCTTCAGGAGCGGGTCTTCCGTTGAGACCAACAATAACGGACCCATACGCCGAACGGAACTGCGACCCGTCGATGGTCCCCTGGACAAAGTTCATCGCGGGACTCCCGATGAAGCCGGCCACGAACACGTTGGCGGGCCGGTCGTAGAGCTCGAGCGGCGGGGCCACCTGTTGGACGAACCCGTCGTGCAGCACGACGATCCGGTCTCCCATCGTCATGGCCTCAACCTGGTCGTGCGTGACGTACATCATGGTGGCGCCGAGGTCGCGGTGGAGCTTCGAGATCTCGGTCCGCGTCTGGACCCGGAGCTTGGCGTCGAGGTTCGAGAGCGGCTCGTCGAAGAGGAAGACCGCCGGGTTCCGGACGATGGCGCGCCCGAGGGCGACGCGCTGGCGCTGCCCGCCCGACAGCGCCTTCGGCTTCCGGTCCAGCACGCCCCCCAGGCCGAGCGTGGCCGCGGCCGCCTCGACGCGCTCGCGGATCTCCGCCTTGGGCACCTTCCGCAGCTTGAGCCCGAACGCCATGTTGTCGAACACGTCCATGTGCGGGTACAGCGCGTAGTTCTGAAAGACCATCGCGATGTCCCGGTCCTTCGGCGCCACGTCGTTGACGACCCGCTCGCCGATCCGGAGCGTCCCGGACGAGATCGACTCGAGCCCGGCCACCATCCGGAGCGTGGTGCTCTTGCCGCACCCCGAGGGGCCGACGAGGACGACGAACTCGCCGTCGTCGACGTCGAGGCTGACGTCGTGGACGGCCTCGTAGCCGTTGTCGTACACCTTCCGGAGCTTGTCGAGCGTGACGCGAGCCATCGGCGGGGGATCAGGGGGTTGGCAGAAGATAGACGGATCGCGACCGGACCTCCCGGTAGCTTTCCTCCCCTCCCCCCCCCGTCATGCGCCTCTCCCCCGTGGCCGGCGTCGGCGCCCCCTCCACCGCCCGCGGGCGCGGCCTCGCGGCCGATGTGCGCGCGGCCCGGGCGCGCGGG
>JAAXJP010000552.1 GCA_012269805.1 Rubrivirga sp. | reverse complement strand
GGGTTATGGGGGTGGGGTGGAGAGCTTTAATGATACACAACAATGTGCTTGGGTGGTTCCACCCGGGCCGGCTAAATAGATCTTGTGCGGCGCCGATACCTCTCACATGGCTTGGCGCCCCCCCCTTTGGAAACCTGTCGCCGTCGGCGCTATAGCCGTCGGCACTGTCGCCATTGCCGTTTTCGGTGTGCTCAGGGACGGCTCTCAGCCACCGGTCACCTCTGGGGTGGCTGATCAAATAGAGACACCTTCCGTCGTTTCAGCCACCGGATACGATGCCGAACGAGGTCGACCAGCGTTCACCGCACGGTTCGAGTCCTCGCAGCACGGTGGGCACCGCCAGTCGTGGGACGTCGTCCAAGCACCGTCCGGCCTCGTCTATGTGGCCAACTCCAACGGCGTACTCGAGTACGACGGATCGGACTGGCGGCTCATTCGAATCCCCGGCTTCCGTGCCCGCGCCATCACGACGGGACCGGACGGCGACATCTACGTAGGAGGCGAGGGAACGGCCGGCGTCCTCGTCCCGGACTCCGCCCGGGGGGTGGCCTATCAGGAGCTGATCGGGCCGGGCGAGTTGAACGGAGAGCCCGTTTGGGCGGCTGTCGCGGACGACGACGGCGTCGTGTTCCAGACCTTCGACCGTCTCGTCCGAGTTCGAGGCCGACGCGTCGTGAGCGTCCAGCAAGCGCCGGAGGGACGCCGATACCATAAAGCGTTCGAGGCGGCCGGTCGGATCTACGTCCGACTCGAAGGGGCGGGGCTCCTCCACGTTCAAGGCAACCAACTTCGGGGCGTACCCGGAGGGGATGCATTCGCAGACATTCCGGTGCGAGCGATCTTCGCCCCCGGTGGAGCTTCCACGGAATCGCTGCTGGTCGTGACCGACGCGCAGTTTTACCGCCTCGACCTGACCGGTGCTGGTCCGACCCAAGAGATCTCATCGGAGGCATCGACAATCCTGCGTACATCCCGTGCGTACCACGGCTGCGCACTGGGATCAGGGGAGGGAGATGGCCGATTCCTAGCGATCACGACGCTCGGGAGCGGAGTGGTGATTGTTGACCCTGCTGGCAACGTCGTCCAGCGGATGTTCGAGCAGGTCGCCATCACCGCCGACGACCTCGTACTCGGCTGCACCGTCGACGCCCAAGGGGGCCTTTGGCTCGCACTCTCCGAAGGAATCGTGCGAGTCGACGCCGCTGGGTCGCTCTCCGTATTCGACCGTGATCTCGGCCTGCCTGGTGTGACGTTCGACGTAGCCCGACACAACACACACCTCTACGCAGCAACGGAACGTGGCGTGTACCGACTCCGCACGTCTACCGGCAACGCGACGGCGCGCTTCGACCCGGTCACCTATGAGGGAAGAGGGATAGGACAGGCGTGGGATCTACTCCCTACGTCCGATGGGCTCCTTGTCGCGAGCACGGACGGTGTTTTTGAGGTCTCAACTTCAGGGAGCCGGCGAGTCACAGGCACGAGCACCTTCGTCCTCACGGCAGTAGGAGAGACCGTCTACGCAGGGCTCTCGACCGGCGTGGAGGTCCTTCGGCGATCCCCGATCGGGTGGGTGCGCGACGGCCGCATCGAGGGGATCGACGGCGAGGTCCGCTCCATCGTCGCGGACGGGGCGGGTGGCGCCTGGATCCCTGAATGGAACGGACCGCTCGTTCACGTCGGCAAGGGGGGACACCCCGTCCGAGAGTTTGGGGTATCGAGCGGGGTCCCGGCCGAGCTCGCATTTCTCGACGGGGTTGGGGACGCGCTCGTCGCCGTCGCGAGCGATGGCCCATACCGGATCGAAACGGCCGGGGCCTCAGTCCGTGTCGTCCCCGACACGGCGCTGACCCACCTCGCGGAGTCGGTCGTGGGGGACTTGGCCGACGGGTTCGGACTGCTGGAGGACGCCACCGGCCGCCTGTGGATCTCGGGGCAGGACCGGGTCCGCGCGTTCGCGGACCGTGACGGACAGTGGGTCGACGTGACGCCGGCTCCGCTCCGCTCCCTCCCAGACGTGACCTCGATCACGGTGGACGGCGACGTCGTCTGGGTGGCCGCGGGAGGGGACCTGTTTCGTCTGGCCTCCGGGGCTCAGGACCGGTACCGAGTCGCGGTTCCGACTCTGATCCGCTCGGTCGTCGCCGGAGACGAAGACGTCCCGACCGGCGAGTCTCTGACCATCCCCTACGGCAGGCCCGTCCGGTTCCGGTTCGCAGCCGCCGCGTACAACGCACCTCGGGGGACCGAGTACCGCACGCGGCTCGCCGGCTACGACGAGAAGCCGAGCCCGTGGAGCAGCGAGCGATACCGGGACTACACCTTCCTTCCGCCGGGCACCTACAGGTTCCACGTCGAGGCGAGAACCGCCCAGGGAGCGGCCGCGCGGCCGGCCTCAGTCAGCCTGACGATCCCGGCGCCGTGGTACCTCACACCCTGGGCCCACCTGCTGTACGCGATCAGCACCGTGGCCGGCGTGGCCGGCGTGGCCTACCTCGCCAGCCGGCGCCAGCGTCGGCGGGCCGACGCGGAGCGCGTCCGCGCCGACGAGCTCGACCGGCTCAACGCCGAGCTCCGCCGCGTCGACAAGCTCAAGGACGACATGCTCGCCAACACGAGCCACGAGCTCCGGACGCCGCTGACGGCCATCCTCGGGTTCTCCGAGATGCTCGCGGAAAACGACGACCCCGGCGTCCGGGCAAAGGCGCGCCACGTGCTGAGCGGGGGGCACCGGCTCCTTTCGACCGTCAATGCCTTGCTCGAGATCGCCCAGCTCCGCGCGGGGCGGACCGTCCTCCACCCGGTCGCGACCGATGCCGCGGCGCTCGCCCAGCAGGTGGCCGACGAGCTGCGGCCCCTGGCCGAGGGCAAGGGGCTCGGGCTCGCCGTCGTGCCAGTGGGGCTCACCGTCACGGCCCAGCTCGACCCGGACGCCTTCGTCCGGATCCTGACGAACCTGATCGGGAACGCCATCAAGTTCACGAACGAGGGCGCCGTCACCGTGTCGGTCGACGGCGTCGACGGGGACCTGCACGTCCGAGTCTGCGACACCGGACGCGGGATCGACCCGGCGTTCCTGCCTCGGCTTTTCGACGACTTCGAGCAGGCCTCGACGGGGTACGGCCGAGCCGCCGAGGGGAACGGGCTCGGGCTCTCGATCACCAGCCGGCTCGTGGACCTGATGGACGGCGAGATCAAGGTCGAAAGCGAAGTCGGCGTCGGGACGACGTTCCACGTCACGATTCCGGCCGCCGTCGAGACCGCCCTCCGCCCCGAGGCGCGCCCGACCGAACGCGTCGAGGCAGAGCTGGTGAGCCCGTAGCAGGGGGACGGCCGCGCCCGCCTCGGTCCCAGCGTCGACCCGGCGGCCGGTGCTGCCAGGCGGACGGGGGAACGTGGTAGACTCCGGGACTCCTCCCACCCCGCTCATGCGCTCTCCCCTCCTCCTCCTGGCTGCCCTCGCCGCCAGCGCCCCGGTCCTCGCTCAGCCCACCGTCGTCCACTGCGGTACGCTCCTCGACCCGGCCACGTCGATGGAGCCCATGCGCGAGCACACCGTCGTGATCGAAGACGGCGTCGTGCGCGAGGTCGTGGCCGGGTACACCGAGCCGGGCACCGAGGCGGTCGACCTCCGCGACGCGACGTGCATGCCGGGGCTCATCGACAGCCACACGCACCTGACGGGCGAGAGCCGCAAGGACGGCTACATCGACGCCTTCCGCCTGACGGCGGCCGACCGCGTCCTCCAGGCGACGCAGTTCGCGCGGTCCACGCTGATGGCCGGGTTCACGACCGTCCGCGACGTGGGCGGCAGCGAGGGGGCCGACTACGCGCTCCGCGACGCCATCAACCGGGGCGACCTCGAGGGCCCGCGGATGTTCGTCGCCGGCAAGAGCCTCTCGATCCCCGGTGGCCACGCCGACCCGACCAACTCGTACCGCGAGGACATCGTCGGCGTCCCGGCCGAGACGCTCGGCGTGGTCTCGGGGCCCGAGTCGGCGCGGGAGGGCGTCCGGATCGCGATCAAGCGCGGGTCCGACCTCATCAAGTTCACCGCCACGGGCGGCGTGCTCTCGCTCCAGGGCGACGGCACGGGCGCGCACTTCGGGGACGACGAGATGCGGGCCATCGTCGAGACCGCCCGCGAGCGCGGCCTCACGGTCGCCGCCCACGCCCACGGCGACGAGGGGATGCAGCGGGCCGTCCGCGCCGGCGTCTCGTCGATCGAGCACGGGACGTACATGTCCGACGAGACGATGCGGATGATGCGCGAGGCGGGCGTCTACCTCGTCCCGACCATCACCGCCGGCAAGTCCGTCGCCGACTCGGCGCGGATCGAGGGCTACTACACGCCGGTCGTGACGCGGAAGTCGCTCGAGGTCGGCCCGCGGATTCAGGACACGTTCCGGCGGGCCTACGAGGCGGGCGTCCCGATCGCGTTCGGGACCGACGCGGGCGTCTTCCGCCACGGCCGGAACGGGCGCGAGTTCGTCTACATGGAGGAGGTCGGCGTCCCGTTCATGGACGCCCTCCGGTTCGCGACCGTCAACGCGGCCGACCTGCTGGGGCGGGAGGGCCAGCTCGGCTGCCTCGCCGCCGGCTGCACGGCCGACCTCGTGGCCGTCACCGGCGACCCGGTCCAGAGCGCCGCGGCGATGCTCGACGTGGCGTTCGTGATGAAGGACGGGCGCGTGGTGAAGCGCGACGGCCGGTTCGTGCCGCTGCCGGCGCGTCCAGAGTGACCGGCCGCGGGGGCGGCCCGCGGTCCGCCCCCGCCCGATCCACGGTCAGCGCCCGCGCGCGGCCAGCCGGGCGCGGCGGGCGGCCAGCGTCTCGCGCTCGTGGCGGAGGTCGGACCGGCGCTCGGCGAGCTCCTGGCCCCACCCGGCCGACTGGCGGACGCGGCCGGCGTGGTCGCGGTAGCCCGCGTTGAGGTCGGCGTTCCAGTCGTTCAGCATGCGGGCCTCGCCCTCGAGGCGCTCCGCCTCGTCGAGAAGGGCGAACCGGGCGGCGTCGTAGGCCCGGCGAGCCCTGTCGTCGCCGCCGTAGCGCATGAGGTCGTCGTACATGGCCTCGACGCGGCCGGACTCGATCTGATAGCGCCGCCGGTCGCTCTCGAAGGCGCGGACGGCGTCCTGGAACGCCTCGCGGTCGGCGTCGAGGTCGCGCTCGTCGGCACGGACGTCGGAGAGGTCGGCCCGGATCGTGGCCAGCTCGGCGTCGAGCCGGGCGATCTCACGGTCGAGGTCGGCGATCTGCCGGTCGAGGCCGGTGGGTTGGGCGACGGCGGAGGCCGCCATCAACAGGAGGAAGGGGAGCGCGCGCATGACGTCGGGGGCGAGTGGACGCCTCCAACGCGCACGCTGGCCGTCCGGTCCTGCGAGCGGAGCGGCCCGCCTCGGCGACTTCCTCCGGAGAGCGACCGAGGCGGGCGGAGGGCTACCGACGGAAGAAGGCCGCGCCGTAGTAGCAGATCTCCGTCGCGCACTCGTACATCACGACCTGGGCCGTGTAACGGCCCGGCCCCGGCACCTCGACGATCGGGACGGCGTCCTCGAGCTCGTCGCTGTCGACGAGGTCGCCGTCGGCGTCGTAGAGCAGGATGTCGATGTCGGAGCAGTCCTGGTCGCAGACGCCGACGACCTCGCCGGGACCGCCGGCCTCGAACTCGAACCGGCGGCTCTCGCCGGCCCCGACCGTCCCGACCTGGTCGGTCCCGGCCTGCCGCATCCCGCGCGAGCCGTACTGCTGGCGGGCCACGCCGAGCCCGTTCGTGATGTGCTCGACGTAGCTGTTCGACTGGCTCCCGCCGTCGTTCCCGAACCGGTCGCTCCCGCCGGCCCGCCGGGCCCACGCGCCGATGCCGATGTAGCAGAACGACGTCTCGCACTCGTACATCAGTCCCTCCAGCGTGTACCGGCCCGACTTCGTCGGGACGACCGAGACGATCGGGATGTCGTCGGCGAGCTGGTCGCTGTCGAGGAGCTCGCCCGACGGGTCGTAGAGGAAGAGGTCAACGTCGGTGCAGTCGTTGTCGCACGTGGCCATGAGCTGGTACTCGGTGCCGGCCTCGAGGTCGATCGTGAACCGCTCGCGCTCGTTGGCGTCGATCCGCGCGACGTGGGCCTCGACGGTCCGGGTGTAGCCCTGGCGCTCGAACGCCCGGTGGGCCGAGTCGAGCTGGTAGCGGACCTGGCCCTCGTAGTCGGTCTCGCCCGGGACCTCGGACGACGTGGTCGGGACCGGCGGCGGGTCGGCCTGGCGCGGCGCCGGGTTCGAGGTGTCGGCCGGGCGCTCGGTGGGCGCTTGGCCCGAGAGGTTTTCCGAGTCGATGTAGCCGTTCGTGATGGCCGCGAGGCGCGCGCTCCGCGGCGGGTGCGTGTCGGACCCCTCCTCGCTCGCGATCGTCCGCATGGCGTTGAGCGCGTCGTCGAGCGTCGCGCCCATCCGCTGGAGGACGAAGCCCGAGAACTGGTCGGCCTCGAGCTCGATGGGCGGGCGCGAGCCGCCGGCCTGGAGCGTGTGGCCCTGGAGGTGGTGGCCGAGCTCGTGGGCCAGGATCGAGACCTGCGACCAGTCCGAGGCCGTCCGCTCGACGACCGACCGCATGAACGCCTGGTTGTAGAGGATGAGCCGCTCGCCCGTGTTGGCATCAATGACGGCCGCCGCGTTGGGCACGTTGGCCGCGCGGATGACGAAGTTGGGCCGGAGGCCCGTGTACCGGGTCACCTCGCGGACGGCCGCCTCGGCCTCGTCGTCGGAGTCGAAGCCGTAGACCGTCGGGTCCATCTCGTTCCCCTCGAAGCTGCAGTACCCGCCGATGGCGATCGGCGCCTGCGCCACGGTGGCGGGGGCGAGGAGGAAGGCGAGGAGCGCGAGCGTGAGGCGAGCCATGAGTGCGGGGAGGGTCCGCCCCACGATACGCCGGTGCCGCGGATGGGTGGATCCCCTACGGAGGGGAGGCCGCCCCCTCCCCTACCGCCGGGTCCCGCAGCGCACGCCCGAGGCGGGCCTACTCTCGGGACCGCCGCGCGCGGACGAGCGCCTCGTCGATCCCCCACAGCACCAGCGCCACGCTCACGAAGAGGGCCAGCGCCCCGAGCGGCTGCCAGATCACGAACCCGCCGAACACGCCGAGGATGGCGCCGAGGTACTTGATGTAGTTGAGCTGCTCGTTCGAGGTCGACTTGAGGAGCCCCTCGAGCTGGCCCTCGTCGAACTGGCGGGCCCGCTCGGCGATCATCGTCCGCACGTCGAAGCCCTCGACGAACGAGAGGACGGCGTTCGTGGCGGCCTCCTCGATCTCGTCGGCCCGGGCCTCGACCTTCTGGGGCACGGCGTCGAGCGCCGCGTCGATCCGGTCGAGGAGCGGGGCGACGGCGCCGGGGAGCTCGTCGAGCGCGCGGTCGATCCGCCGCTGGAAGTCGTCCTCGGCGAACGTCCGGTAGAGGCGGAGGGCGACGCCGCCGAGCCCGCCGCCGGCCTGCTGCTCGACCTTCTCGACGGCCAGCCGCGCCACCTCGCGGCGGACGGGCTCCGAGCCCAGCACCTCCTGCGCGTAGTCCTGCGCGAGCGTCTTGAGGTCGGCCCGGAAGCCGGGGTCCTCGACCACGCCCTTCACCACGCCGATCGCGAGGTCGCGGTACCGCCCGATCACGCCGCTGTCCTTGATCTTCTGCTTGATGATGTCGGCGTTGATGAGCTCGCGGGAGATCGCCTCCGAGAGCCGGTAGATCACGCGCTCGCGCTGGGCCGGGATGAGGCCCTGCGGGATGATGGCCCGCTTCTCGCGCGGCTGGAACAGCATCGTGATGGCCAGCCAGTTCGTCCCGAACCCGATGAGGCCGCTCACCGTCAGCACCTTGAGGAGCCCGTCGAGGGCGATCGTCTCGCCGAAGAGCGCGACGGCCTGCCCGTCGAAGTCCCACCAGAAGCTGACAGCGAAGAGGACTGCCAGCACCCACGGGATCACGCGGAGGAACGGGATGAGCTGGCCCACGCGCCCCACCATCCGCGGCGGCCCGGCGTCGGGGACGACCGGCTTCTCAGGCGTCTCGGGCACGTGCGCCTTCCCGTAGGTCACCACGAGCTGGACGAGCTGGCGCCCGCGGCTTTTCGTCGCCTCCCGCGCGGTCTCGACGACCTCGCGGCCGGTCGACGGCGTGCCAGGCGTGATCGGCACGGGGAGCTCGGAGGCCGGATCGCCGGGCTCGGCCGGCGGCGTCGGGGTCGCCGGCTCGTCGCCGGGCGCCGTCGTGGGCGGCTCGCCGGGTTCGGACGGCGGGGCCGGCTCGGGCGCCCGCGGCGTCTCCGGGTTCGTATCGGGGGTCGGCGCGGTGTCCGGCGGGTCGGCGGTGCCGGGCTCCTCCGCCTCGGTGGCGCCCGCCTCGGTGGCGCCCTCGGCCGGCTCGTCGTGGGCGGACGCCGCCGTGGGAGCGTCCGTCTCGAGCGGCGGGGCCGGCGGGACGTCGGCGAGCTCCGGGCCGGTCGGCGTGTCGACCGAGGCGGAGGGGGCGTCGTCGCCGAGCCAGTCGAAGTCGACGTCGTCGGGGGCCCCGCGGG
>JAAXJP010000727.1 GCA_012269805.1 Rubrivirga sp. | reverse complement strand
CGCCTCGGCCGTTCGCTCCGACGAGTCCCCCCAAAGCCCCGAGACGCAGCAGAACTGTAACCGCCACGGCCCCCCGAGGCCGATCTCCAAAGGGCGGGTCGGAGACCTGCTACACCAGCAGGACCACGACGAGGAGCATCAGGAGGACGAACATCCCGACGATCACGAGGGCACGGTGGAGTCCCGAATCCGTCGTCGTCTCGACGTCGATGCGGGGACCTGTGGGACGGAGATGGAATCTGGCTTTCGGCATAGGGATCAGTGGTCTTGTCTGTATAAGTAGTCTGCTTCGTTCCGAAACGGTCGACGTCGGTGGGTCTCGCAGGTCGAGGCCCTGAGACCACCAAGCTGTCGAATACGGCTAGGGCCGCTCCACACCCTCCCCGTTCGACCGGTCGGAGCGGATGGCACCCAACGTCCCCAATCCCGACGGCCGCGACCACCGGCCCTGTCACTGAGCCTCGGCCGTCGCTCCTTAGGTCGGACAGCGCCGGGTCGTACCCTTCCACCCGACTGCCCCCATCCAACCGGCTCCATCCATGTCGGCTCCGCACGCTTCCGACGGCGACGACGCTCCCGAGGACGCCTGGCCCGTCCTCTTCATCTCGTACAGCTGGACCTCCCCCGACCACGAGCAGCGTGTGCTCGCGCTCGCCGAGGAGCTCCGGAGCACCCAACGACTCGACGTCCGGATCGACAAGTGGCACCTCCTCACGGGCGACGACGCCTACGCGTTTATGGAGCAGGGGATCGCGAACGCCGACAAGGTCCTCATCGTCAGCGACTGCGCCTACGTCGTGAAGGCGGACGGCCGGACGGGCGGCGCGGGCACGGAGGCCCAGGTCATCACGCCCGAGCTGTACAAGGACTACCCGGACACCCGCGCCGACCGCCCCATGGGCAAGTACGCCGTCGCCGTCACCGAGCGCGACCCGGACGGCGAGATGTGCGTCCCGAGGTTCTACGCGGGCCGCATCCACGTCGACCTCACGGACCCCGGTCGCCACGCCGACGCCGTCGAGCAGATCGGGCGCTGGGCGCACGACAAGCCCGCCCACACCCCGCCTCCGATCGGCGGGGACCCGGCCTACCTCGACGACCGGCCCACGACCGGCACCCGGGCGGCGGCCGACCACGCCCGCCGGGCGCTGGCCGACGGTCGGCCCAACGCGCTCCGCGCGGTCGAGGACTACGTCGCCCGCGTCACCGAGGGCCTCGCCGCGTACAAGCCGACGGCTCCCAACGGGGCCGTCGCGACCGACGACCTCGTTCGGCGGGCTCACGACCTCGCCCCCCTCTACGCCGAGGTCGAGTCGGTCCTCCTCGACCTCGCGCGGGCGCGTCTCGGGCCGCCCGCGCACCGGGCCGTCCGAGGCCTCTTCACGGGCCTCTTCCCGTACGTCCTCGACCACGAGCCCTTGCCCGACAGGTCGCGCCCGGGGTGGAACGAGGAGCGGGACCTCTTCCGCTTCTTCGTGCCCGACGTCCTCCGGGCGGCCGTGGCCGCCTTCCTCGAGGTCGACGACGTCGACGGGGTCGCGGCGCTCACCGCCGCGCCCTACGCCCCGGACGTCACGAACTACAGCGTCGACCGGGAGGGGCCACTCCGGTTCGTCCACCTCCAGCCGGGCATCCAGTCCTCCGACCACCGCGACGCCCTCGCCGACGTGCGTCGCCAGCGCGACGGCGTGCTCTCGCTGACGCAACTCGGGCAGGCCGACATGTTCCTGCTCCTCGCCAGCGGCCAAATCTCCGGCGTCCGGGCGGAGGACTGGCGGCTCCGGTGGTGGCCGTACCTCCTCGACAGCGGACCCCTCTATACGCGCCCCAATCCGCTCCCGGCCTTCCAGGAGGCCGAATCCCGCGCACGGCTCGATCGCCTCGCGGTCGCCGTGAGCACGGACGCCGACGGGCTCCTCGCCCTCATCGACGAGTTCGTCCAGGCGGAGGATCAGGGGGTGCGCAGCGTGCCCAGCCTCTCCTACGGACGCCTCACCAACCGGCGGCGTCTCGGTCAGCGCCCCTAGCGGCGGACCCCCGCGAGAACGTCGCCGGCGTCCCCGCCACCGGCCTGGGCGGCCTGTGACGCAGCGGCGGACTCCGC
>JAAXJP010000214.1 GCA_012269805.1 Rubrivirga sp. | reverse complement strand
CGGCGCCCACCGCGCGCGGCGCCCCGGGCCGCCCCCCCGCCCCACCGGGGCTCCACAGCCTTTTTACCCCGGGCCCCGCGCGGGGGCCCCCCGCCGGGGCCCCCCGGCCGACGCCGTGGCCTCGCCGGCCGATGGCGTCGTGAGCCAGGCCGGGACGGTCGCCGACGGCCACCTCATCCAGGCCAAGGGGATCCGCTACTCGCTGGAGGCCCTCGCCGGAAGCTGCGCTGACCCGGCCTTTGAGGGCGGCCCGTTCTGCACGGTCTACCTCTCGCCGAAGGACTACCACCGGGTCCACGTCCCCCTCGCGGGCCGGCTGGTGCGGACCGAGGCAATCCCCGGCAAGCTGTTCTCGGTCAACGCAGCGACCGAGGCCCACGTCGAGGGGCTGTTCGCGGTCAACGAGCGGCTGGCCTGCCTCTTCGAGACCGAGCACGGGAAGATGCTCGCCGTGATGGTCGGCGCGCTCATCGTAGCCAGCATCGAGACGGTCTGGGACGGGCCAGCGTCGCCGTACCACGAGCGCGTGGCCGCCGAGCACGACCGGCCGTTTGCGAAGGGCGAGGAGATGGGCCGGTTCCTGCTCGGCAGCAGCGTCGTGCTGGCCTTCGAGCCCGGCCGCGTGGCCCTCGACGACGCCGTCGAGGCCGGGCACCCGCTCCGGATGGGCGAGGCGATCGGGCGCGCCGCGTAGCTCACCCGACCCCGCCCGCGTCAGGGCCGAGGCCGAGGGGGACGCCCCCCAGCGTGCCCTGAGCCCCGGGTGGGGCCTGCTCCGGGATCCCCCGGTCTGGCGGAACGCGCGGGGAGCGCGCCGGTCCCCATCGTCCTCTCTGATCACCCCTCCCCGCCATGATCCGCCTCCTCTCCCTCCTCACCGCGCTCGTCGTCCTCGCCGGCTGCGGGTCCGCCGACGAGCTCGCCGTCGCTGCCGCCGGCGCCGTCGGCGGCTGTGCCCTCCTCGACACCGACGACGACGATGAGGTCTCGACCGAGGAGGCCGCCTACGGCCTCTTCGACCTCTACGACGACGACGAGGACGGGGTCGTCACACGCGACGAGTTCCGGCTCGGCGTCGCACGCAGCCCGTCCACGGCCGACTTTGGCGGCTCCTTCGACGACTGGGACGCGAACAACGACGGCGCCCTGACGCGGCCCGAGTTCGTCGACGGCGCGGTCGGCTCCGACGGCATCGTCGACGTGGCCGATTCGAGCTGCGACGAGATCGGCCTGTAGCCGGTCCACTCGGTACATGCTCGGCCCCGCCCGCCTCGACGTCGAACCGCCAGGTCGACGCAGTCGAGCGGGCGGGGCCCGTCTGTGGAGACAGCCGGGAGCGCGGGACGCGCGGCGGCGTACGCTCGGCCGCCCGCCGCCTTCTCGACATGACACACGACTTCTGGAACGACCGCTGGGCGACCCGAAACATCGGGTTCCACGAGGGCGCCCCGAACGAGATGCTGGTGGCCCACGCCGACCGCCTCGGGCTCGGCCCGGGCGACCGCGTGTTCGTCCCGCTCACCGGCAAGACGCGCGACGTGAGCTGGTGGCTGAGTCAGGGCCACCGCGTCGTCGGTGCCGAGCTCAACGAAGGGGCGGTCCGCGAGCTGTTCGCGGAGCTCGACCGCGACCCGGAGGTGACCGACAGCGGGCCGCTCCAGCGGTTCGAGGCCGGCGGCCTCGTCGTGTTCGTGGGCGACGTGTTCGACGTGACGGCCGAGCGATTGGGCGACGTCGCTGCGGTCTACGACCGGGCCGCGCTCGTCGCCCTCCCGCCTGACCTCCGCGACCGCTACGCCGCCCACGTCACGTCCATCACCGACGCCGCGCCCCAGCTCGTCCTCTGCTTCGAGTACGAGCCGTCGCAGGCCGACGGCCCGCCGTTCTCGATCGACGAGGACGAGATCGAGCGGTGCTACGGCGACGCCTACGCGTTCGAGCTCCTCGACGTACGCGACCGCGCTCTCCGCGGGGTTCCGGCCCGCGAGACGGCCTGGCTGCTCCGGAGCTGACCTGGCCCCGTCCGCCTCGGCCCCGAGGCGGGCGGAGTCAGTCCGGCGCCTGCCCGAGGATCCAGCCCTCGACGTCGCGGACCTCGGCGTCGTCCGGGGCGCCCGGCGGGCGGTGGCCGAGCGCGACCTCGACTATGCCGAACAGGCCCACGGCCGCGTCGAAGGCGTCCTCGCCCGTCGCCGCCGCGCCGAAGCCGCCGGCGATCTGATCGGCCAGGGCGTCCGCCAGCACGACGTGGCGGCGGACGGCCCACGCGAGCAGCGCCGGCGCCTGGGCGCGGCGGCCGTCCTGCCGGCGCTTGCTCCACCCGCGGCCAGGCACGGACAACCCGAGGTGGAGCCCAGCCTCGGCCGGGTACGTCTCGGCGACGACCGGCACGTCGCCCGCGAGGAGGTCCGCCAGATCCCCGTCGAAGGGCCAGAGCGCGAGGGCACTGGGGTCGTGGCGGAGGGCGGGCGCGAGCAGGTCCCGCCAGCCGGTGTTGGCCGCCCGCCCGACCTGCTGCCCGCCGACGGTCCAGAACACCGGCGAGGCCGCCCCGCGCGTCGCCGTCGGCCGCTCGCAGCGGCGGAGCAGCGCACCGAAGGAGGCCACGCCGAGCGCGTCCGTGAGGTCGGTCCGCTTCGCGCCCGTTCCCGTGCCGCCGGGATAGAACGGGCGTCGTGGAGAGATCTCGTCGGGCGCCGTGGCGAGGTCGTAGAACGCGGCCCACTCGCCGCGGCCGAAGGCGGGCAGCGCGTCGCCGAAGTCGTCGATGCCGGCCGCGCGCGCGTAGGCTGCCGGCAGCCCGATCGGGACGTCGAACCCGACGAGCGCGCCGCCCCCGTCAGCCCACGCGTGGACCCGGTCCCAGAACGTGCCGAGATCGCCGACGGGCTCCGGCGCCTCGGCGCGGTAGACGCCGTCGTCCCAGCGGGCGACCGCCATCGTGCGCTTGCGGGCGGCCGTGCTCCAGTCGGCGTGGACGAGGACGGCGGGGCGGTCGGGCATGGCGGAGAGTACGCCTCTGCCCGCCTCGACGCCGAGCCGACCGGTCGACGCAGTCAGGTGCGACGGGTCAGTCCGTGGCGTCGTCGACGGCGTCCTGGAGCTCGCTCTTGGCCATGTCGCTCCGCCCGTCGATGTCGAGCGCGCGGGCCCGCTCCATCAGCTCGTCCTTGGTGGGCTCGCCGTGCTCGTCGCGGTACGCCCCGAGGATGGCCTTTCTCAGTTCGTCCTTCGTCATGTCGGAGCGGCCCTCGACGCCCAGCTCCTGGGCACGGTCGTACAGCATCTCCTTGGTGAGGCCCTCGTCGCCGTCGGCGTAGCCGAGCTCGGTCATGACGCGGCGGACGGCCTCGGGCCAGTCGGCGAACTGGCGGCCGTCGTCGTCGGCGTCCTCTTTGGTCTGCTCGGCCTCCTCGCGGGCCTCTTCGGTGAGGAGCGCCCAGGCGTCGCGCGGGAGGTAGCGGTCCATGTGGCCGCCCGAGGCCGCGTCGGCCGAGCCGCTCGAGGTCTGCCAGTCCTGGTCGGTCCACTCCTCGAGGCTCTTCTGCTTGTCGGACTTCTCGCCCGTGTAGCCGCCGCCGCGCCGTTCGTACTCCTGCGTGAGGAGCTGCGCCTTCCGGGCCGACCACTCGCCCTCGTCGCCGCCCTTGCCGGACGCCTGGATGGCCTCCTTGAGTTGCCAGCGGAGCTCGGGGGCGGTGTAGTCGTCGGGGTAGTCGTCCGGGATGTCCGACGCGTCGATGGTGGTCTCGTCGAGCCAGTCGTCGATGGTCTTCGCGGCCATGGGGGCGCGGGGGCGGTGGACCACGCGAACGGGCCGGCCGGCCGGCCCCGTTCCGGCCGGCCGGCGCGTTCAGGCGCTTCCGGAGGACCCGCCCGTGACCCGCGCCCGTTGGTCCCCGCCCCGCCCCGAACCGGATCCCATGCAAGTCGTCCCGACCACGAACGTCCTCGGCGAGGAGCTCCAGCCCTGCAGCCGCGCCCCCCTCACCGGCTTCTACCGGACCGGCGCCTGCGAGACCGGCCCCGACGACCTCGGCACGCACGTCGTCTGCGCCGTGATGACGGAGGACTTTCTCGCCTTCACCCGGGCCCGCGGCAACGACCTCTCGACGCCGCGGCCCGAGCTCCGTTTCCCGGGCCTCGCGCCTGGCGACCGGTGGTGCCTCTGCGTGAGCCGGTGGAAGGAGGCCCGGGAGGCCGGCGTCGCGCCGCCCGTCGTGCTGGAGGCGACGCACGCGCGGGCGCTCGACGTGGTCTCGCTCGGCGAGCTCCGCGAGCATCAGGCCGGCTAGGCCCGCCTCGGCCGGCGCGTCGCCGAGGCGGGCGGGGTCAGACCAGCGGGACGGCGACCGCGAGGAGGAGCGTCGTCGCGAACGCCACGAGCCCGACGACGGCGAGGAGCGGCGTCCACGTCCGGAGCGTCTCGACTTCGGAGAGGCCGCCCATCTTGGCGAAGATCCAGAAGCCCGAGTCGTTCATCCACGAGCCGACGAGCGAGCCCGACGCGATGGCCGTCGCGAGGTAGACCGGGTGGAACGGGAGGTCCGCGCCGGCCACGGCCGCGCCGACGAGGCCGACCGTCGTGATCATGGCCACCGTCGACGAGCCCTGCGCGATCTTGAGCAGGCTGGCCGTGCCGAAGGCGAGGAGCAGGAGCGCGAACCCGCCGGCCCCGCCGCCCGCGAGGGCCGCGAGCACGTCGCCGACGCCCGCCTCGCGGAGCATCGCCCCGAACG
The DNA here is from genome assembly GCA_012269805.1 of Rubrivirga sp. GTDB lineage: Bacteria > Bacteroidota > Rhodothermia > Rhodothermales > Rubricoccaceae > Rubrivirga. Next base: position 3,836 of record JAAXJP010000214.1, on the reverse strand, counting down.
CCCCGCCGGCCGCCGTGATGAGGATGATGACGCCGGCCGACATCAGGGCCTCCTCGACCGCCGCGGCCACGGCGTCGCGACCCGGCCGCCGCTGGCGGACGTAGACCACGAGCGCGGCGACGGTCGCCAGCCCGAGCGCGAGGATCGGGTTGCCGAGCGCGTCGAGCAAGGCGGCCGGGCGGCCGAGCGCGTTCGCGACCGTCGCGGCCGTGATGAGGACGACGGGCAGGACGATCGGCGCCAGCGACGCGCCGAGGCCGGGGAGGACGGCCGGCGGCGCCTCGGCCTCGGGCACGCCCGCGGCGTCCGGGTCGTCGGGGTCCGGCAGCTTCAAGGGCATCCGGGCGTCGGCCCACTTCGCGAAGAGGAGCACCGTGGCCGTGCACGGGACGGCGATCACGAGGCCCACGAGCATCATCGTCCCGAGGTCGACGCCGAGCTCGGCGGCCGTCACGAACGGACCGGGCGTCGGGGGGACGAGCGCGTGCGTCACGACGGCGCCGCCGGCGACGGCCAGGAGATACCGGAGGTACCGCCGCCCCGTCGCCCGCGCGGCCGACCGCGCGAGCGGGACGAGCAGGTAAAAGACGGTGTCGAAAAAGACCGGGATCGAGAGGACCGCGCCGCTCCCGGCGAGCGCCGGCGCCACGCGGTCGCCGCCCTCCCCGGTGAACGCGCGGACGATCCGGTCGGCCGCGCCGCTGTCGGTCATGGCCTTGCCGATGACGGCGGCGAACGCGATCACGATGCCGACGCTCGCGGCCGTCGCCCCGAACGCCTCGGCCACGCGGGCGACGGCCTCGCCGGTCGCGCCGCCCGCCAGGAGGCTCACGACGAGCGCCGCCGCCAGCAGCGCGAGGAACGCGTGGACGCGCGCGGCGACGATCAGCCCGAGCACCGTCGCCATGCCGGCGGCCAAGATCAGGAGCGGGGGCATGAGGCGGTCCGAGGTGGCGTCTCAGGCGTCCGACCTCCCCCACCTCGGCGCCGAGGCGGACCGGGCCGGACGTCACGGGCGACGGGAGCGGACGCGATCAAAAGCCGAGGCCGGTCGTGGCGACGCGGAGGCGGAGGAGCTGGTCGCTCGACGTGAGGTAGAGCGCGCGGCCGTCGGGGTCGCCGAACGTCACGTTGGCCGTCGCCTTCTCCGTCGCGATCGTCCCGAGGTAGTCGCCGGCGGGGTCGAACACGAGCACGCCGCCGGGGCCCGTCGCGAACACGTGGCCCGTCGCGTCGACGGCCATCCCGTCGGGGAGGCCGGGGCGCCCCTCGCGCACCCACTCGGTCGCGTCGAACATCATCGCGCCCTCCCCCACCGCGCCGTCGGCGGCCACGGGGTACCTCATCCAGACCGCCCGGTCGGGGTCCGAGTTGGCGACGTAGAGCGTCCGCTCGTCGGGCGAGAGGACGACGCCGTTCGGCCGCGTGAGCGCGTCGTCGATGAGCGTCACCGCCCCCCCGTCGAGGCGGTAGACGCCGTTGAACGGGAGTTCCTTGTCGGGCGCCTCGTCCTGCCCCGCGAGGCCGTACGGCGGGTCGGTAAAAAAGACCGCGCCCGACGAGTGGACCACGAGGTCGTTGGGGCTGTTGAACCGGCGGCCGTCGTAGTGGGTCGCGAGCGGCTCGCGGAGCCACGTGCGGGGGTCGAGACGCGTGACGGCGCGCGAGCCGTGGTCGGCGAGGAGCAGCCGGCCCTCGGCGTCGAGCACGAGCCCGTTGCTGCCGACGCTGGCCTCCCGCCCGGGCGCCAGCGCGAGGCCCGACGGCCGGAGAAAGACCTCCAGCCCGTCGGGGTCGCTCCACCGGTAGACCGTGTTGCCGGGGACGTCGGTAAAGAGGAGGTCGCCCTCGGCCGGCCGCCACACCGGCCCCTCGGACCACGCGAAGCCGGTGGCCAGGACGACGACCTGGGCGCTGTCCGGGACCAGCCGGTGGAAGGCGTCGGCGTGGCCGGGCGCCGGTTGGGCCGCCGCGCACCCGGCGAGGACGGCGAGCGCGACGGCAGCAGAAAGGCGGGGCATCGGCGGGGTGGCGGACCGGCCGGAGGATACGGCCGATGCCGAAAGCGCCTCTGGTCGGGGTCGGAGCCCCCCCCCCCCCCCCGCGGCGCCGCGGCGGAGGGGGGCGGCAGGAGGGTGAGGGTGTGGGAGAGCGGGCCCGGTGCGGCCGTGTCCTTCACACACTCCCTCCTCCCAACCACCCACACGCCTTTCGCTCTACACGCCCGCGCTCGCGAACGCGTCGGCGACGATCTCCTGGGCCTCGGCCTGGAGCCTCGCGAGGTGGTCCTCCCCGCGGAAGCTCTCCGCGTAGATCTTGTAGATGTCCTCCGTGCCCGACGGCCGCGCGGCGAACCAGCCGGCCTCGGTCTGGACCTTCAGCCCGCCGATCGGCGCGTCGTTGCCGGGCGCGCGCGTCATCGTCGCCGTGACGGCGTCGCCGGCGAGCGTGTCGGCGGTGACGGCGTCGGGCGAGAGGTCTTTCAGGACGGCCTTCTGCTCGCGGCTGGCGGGCGCGTCGATGCGGGCGTAGACGGGGCTCCCGAAGCGGTCCTCGAGCGCGCGGTACCGCACGCCCGGGTCGTCGCCGGTGACGGCCGTGATCTCGGCCGCCAGGAGGGCGAGCAGGATCCCGTCCTTGTCGGTCGTCCACACCGTCCCGTCCTTCCGGAGGAACGAGGCGCCGGCGCTCTCCTCGCCGCCGAAGCCGTACGCGCCGGAGAGGAGGCCGTCCACGAACCACTTGAACCCGACCGGCACCTCCGCCAGCCGCCGGCCGAGCGAGCCCGCCACCCGGTCGATCATGGACGACGACACGAGCGTCTTGCCGACCGCCGCCTCGGCGGGCCAGTCCGGGCGATTCTGGAACAGGTACTCGACCGCGACGGCGAGGTAGTGGTTCGGGTTCATCAGGCCCACGCTCGGCGTCACGATCCCGTGCCGGTCGGCGTCGGGGTCGTTGCCGACGGCGACGTCGAACCGGTCCTTCAGCTCGACCAGCCCGGCCATCGCGTGGGGCGACGAGCAGTCCATCCGGATCTTCCCGTCGCGGTCGACGCGCATGAACCCGAAGGCCGCGTCGACGCGCTCATTGACGACCTCGAGACTGAGCCCGTACCGCTCGGCGATGGGCGCCCAGTACCCGACGCCCGCCCCACCGAGCGGGTCGACGCCAATCCGGACGCCGGCCGCGCGGACCGCGTCGAGGTCGAGCACGGCGCCGAGGTCGTCGACGTAGGGCCCGACGAGGTCGCGCTCGTGCGTCGTGTCGGCGGCGAGGGCGCGGGCGAGCGTCGTCCGCTTAACGTCTTTGAGCTCGCCCTCCAGAATCTCGTTCGCGCGTCGCTGGACCGGGCCGGTCACGTCGCCCCCGGCGGGGCCGCCCGTCGGCGGGTTGTACTTGAAGCCGCCGTCCTCGGGCGGGTTGTGGCTCGGCGTGATGACGACCCCGTCGGCCAGCCCGTCGCTCCGGCCGCGGTTGTAGGCGAGGATGGCGTGCGACACGGCCGGCGTCGGCGTGTAGCCACGGCCGTCCTGGATGACGGTCTCGACGCCGTTCGCGGCGAACACCTCGAGGGCAGTCCCGAAGGCAGCCTCCGAGAGCGCGTGCGTGTCGAACCCGACGAAGAGCGGGCCGGTGATGCCGGCCTCGGCGCGGTGCTCCACGAGCGCCTGGCTGACGGCGAGCACGTGGGCCTCGTTGAACGCGCCGTCGACGGAGCGGCCGCGGTGGCCGGACGTCCCGAAGCTCACGCGCTGGCCGGGGTCCTCGGGGTCGGGCGCGAGCGTGTAGTACGCCGCGACGATGCGCGGGACGTTGGGGAGACGGCTCGGGGG